>DASYCF010000891.1:0-4794 GCA_036500365.1 Byssovorax sp. | reverse complement strand
CGCGCGCGCGACGGTGAGCTCGGCGACGCGCTCCACGCCGTGGGCGTCGGCCTCGAGGGCGTCGACAACTGGGGGGAGGCGTGGCCCTGGTACGCGCGCGCGGCGACCGAGAAGGCGGACTACGGCGGCGCGGACGACGACGGCATCGGCGAGAGCCTCCACCGCGCCGCGGCGTGCCTCGCGCGCGAGAGGCGCCTCGACGAGGCCGACGCGTTCTTCGAGCGCGCGGTCGAGCGGCGTCGGCGCCGAGGCGGGCGCCGCTCCGGCCTCGCGAAGAGCCTGTTCGGGCGCGGCGACGTCGTGCTCGATCTCGGTCGCGCGATCGACGCGCTCGCGCTCTTCGAGGAGGCGGCCGCCCTCTTCACGAAGCCCGGCGGCGGCGCGCCGGTCGACCACGACGCGATCGCGCGCGCGCTCCTCCGCGTGTGCGACTGCCTGCGCCTCCTCGGCCGCGCCGAAGCCCTGACCGCGACGCTCGATCGCGCCCGCGCCGAGGCGCTGATCGGCGATCCCGACGGCCACATCGATCCGCTGCTCGTCGAGGCGATCGACGCCGCGCGTTGACTCTGGAGCGGCGCTTCGACGACAGGCCGAACGGCTTCCCGAAGCGCTGATCCGCGCGGGCGAACCGTTGGACTCGCCGGGCGTCGAGCGGTAGAGGTGCGCGGACATGCCGCCTGCCCTCGGACCTACGCACCCCGTCGCGCGATTGCCCGAGGAGTGGCGCGCGTCGCTCGCGGCGCGCGGCGAGCGCGCGTTCGCGGCCGAGCAGGTGTTCGGCTGGATCCACAAGAAGGGCGTCGTCGACGCCGCGGCGATGACCAACCTCTCGCCGCGCCTGCGGACGTCGCTCGCCGAGGAGGGCCTCGCGCCGGGCCTCGTGTCGCCCGAGGAGGTGCACCGCTCGACCGACGGGTCGCGCAAGATCGCCGTGCGCCTCGCCGACGGCGCGACGGTGGAGACGGTGCTCCTGCCCGCCGTGAGCGGCCGCGGCTCCGCGGCTCACGCCGACGACTCGGCGCGGGATCTCGACGCCGACGAGGCCGCCGCCGACGTCGACGACGCCGACGACGACGAGCCCGCCGGCGCCGCGAAGACGACGCGCGTCACGCAGTGCATCTCGACGCAGGTCGGCTGCGCGATGGGCTGCCGCTTCTGCGCGAGCGGCGTCGCGGGGCTCGCGCGGCACCTCGCGGCCGAGGAGATCGTCGGCCAGGTGCTCCTCGGGCGCGCGCTGCTCGAGCCGGGCGAGGCGATCCGCAACGTCGTCTACATGGGCATGGGCGAGCCGCTCCACAACTACGAGGCGACGGCGCGCTCGCTGCGGCTGCTCACGCACCCGGGCGGCATCGGCCTCTCGTCGCGCCGCGTGACGGTCTCGACGAGCGGCCTCGTGCCCGAGATCGATCGCCTGGGCGAGGAGTTCGGCGGCCAGGTCGCGCTCGCCGTGTCGCTCCACGCCGCCGACGACGACACGCGCACGGCGCTCATGCCCATCAACAAGCGCTACCCGATCAAGGAGCTCCTCGCGGCGCTCCGGCGCTATCCGCTGCCGAAGCGGCGGCGCATCACCATCGAGTACACGCTCGTCTCGGGCCAAAACGACGACCCGGCGGAGGCGAAGCGGCTCGCGCGCATCCTCCGCGGCATCCCGGTGAAGGTGAACCTCATCCCGATGAACCCCATCTCGGCCTCGACGCTCGGGCCGCCCGATCGCGCCCGCGTCGAGGCGTTCCAGCGCGTGCTCACGGACGCGGGGCTCTCGTGCTTCGTGCGGCGCCGCCGCGGCGACGACGTGGCGGCCGCGTGCGGGCAGCTCGTCTTGCTCGGCAAGGAGCCCAAGGTCCGCGGCTTCCGGCGCGCCTGAAAGCCGAGTTCGACGCGCGGCGGCGACGGCCCGTACGGCTGAAACGCCGCAAAACAGCGCCGTAGTTAGTTGCCTCGCGCCCGGGCTCACGCGAGACTCGGGTCCATGAAGGATTGGCTTCGTCTCACCTCGCCTGCGCTCGCGCTCATCGCGCTCGGCTGCGGCGGCAACGTCTTCGTCGACGGCAACTCCACGGGCGACGGCACCGGCACGAGCACGCAGCACGGCTCGTCGAGCAGCACGGTCACGCCCGTCGGCCCCGGCCCCGGCCCGGGTCCCGGCAGCGGGCCTGGCCCCGGCAGCGGCGGCTTCACCGGCAGCGGCGGCTTCGGCGGCAACACCGGCACGGGCGGCTTCCACAGCGGCTCGGTGGGCCACGGCGGCTTCTCCGGCGTGACCGACGGCACGGGCACGTTCTCGAGCGGCGACGTCAACCCGACGTCGTCCTCGGTGTTCGACGGCTCGGGCGGCTCGACGTTCGACGGCTCGGGCGGCTTCGCGACGGTGTCCACCGGGCCGATGGTCTGCGGATGCACCCAGTTCTGCAGCGACGTCACCGCCTGCAACCTCCCTGGCTCGAACCGCTGCATGCAGTTCTGCGGACAGTTCCCGCAGAACATCATGCAGTGCGCGTGCGACTCGTTCCCGAACTGCGGCGCCGTGCAGAGCTGCTTCATGTTCAACGGCCAGGTCGCCACGGCGAGCGCGATCGCGGTCAGCGTCGGCACGACGACCGGCGGCACCGGCGGCTCGAGCGCGACCGGCGGCGGCAACGGCGGCGGCGTCACCCCGCAGTGCCGCAGCTGCTCGAACGACGCGCTCACCGGCGCGTGCGCGGTCGAGTCGCTCGACTGCCAGAACGACGCGGGCTGCGCGGAGCTGCTCGCGTGCAACACCGGCTGCGGCTGGACGCCCTCGTGCCAGATGGCCTGCGAGCAGCAGCACCCCGGCAGCGAGGCGGTGTTCGAGAGCGCCCTCCAGTGCGCGGTCTGCGACAACTGCGGCATGCAGTGCGCGACCTCGGCCATCGAGTCCACGTACTGCTCGACGACGCCGGTTCCCTGAAGGCATCGCGCGCGGGGCCGCCCGATCACGATGGCCCGCTCTCGCGGCCCGTGATCGGGTAAATGGCCCGCATGTTCCGGAAGATCCTCATCGCGAACCGCGGCGAGATCGCCTGCCGCGTCGTGCGCACGTGCAAGCGGCTCGGCGTCGCGACCGTCGCCATCTACTCCGACGCCGACGCCGGCGCGCCGCACGTGAAGCAAGCGGACGAGGCCGTGCGCGTCGGGCCGCCGCCGGTGAAGGACAGCTACCTGTCGATCGACGCCGTGATCGCCGCGGCGAAGCAGACGGGCGCCGAGGCCGTGCACCCGGGCTACGGCTTGCTCAGCGAGAAGGCCGCCTTCGCGACCGCGCTCGCCGCAGCCGGGATCACGTTCATCGGACCGCCGATCGCGGCGCTCGACGCGTTCGGCGACAAGATCAAGGCGCGCAGCGTCGCGCGCGGCGCGGGCGTCTCGCCGCCGCCGGGCACGGACGGGCCGATCGATCCGACCGACGTCGAGGCGATCGCGCGCGAGGCCGAGCGCATCGGCTTCCCCGTGCTCGTGAAGGCCGCGGGCGGCGGCGGCGGCATCGGCATGCAGGTCGTCGAGCAGCCGGACAAGCTCGCGCGCGCCGTCACCGCCTGCAGCGATCGCGGCAAGAGCGCCTTCGCCGACGCGCGCGTCTACCTCGAGCGCTTCGTCCGATCGCCCCGCCACATCGAGGTGCAGATCCTCGCCGACGGCAAGGGCACGACCGTCGCCCTCGGCGAGCGCGAGTGCAGCGTGCAGCGGCGCCATCAAAAGATCGTCGAGGAGTCGCCGTCGCCCGCCGGCTTCTTCACCGGCGAAGACGGCGAGGCGCGTCGCAAGGCCCTCCACGCGTCGGCGGTGCGCGTCGTCGACGCGGTCGGCTACGCGGGCGCGGGCACCGTCGAGTTCGTCGCGAGCCCAACGGGCGAGCTCTTCTTCCTCGAGGTGAACGCGCGCCTCCAGGTCGAGCACTGCGTGACCGAGATGGTCACCGGGCTCGACCTCGTCGAGCAGCAGCTCCGCGTCGCGTGCGGCGAGGGCCTCGGCGGCGAGGTCGCGCGCGCGACGCGACGCGGCCACTCCGTCGAAGCGCGCGTCTACGCCGAGGATCCGGCGAAGAAGTTCGCGCCGCAGCCCGGTCACCTCAAGGTGCTCGCGTGGCCGGCCGTCGAGGCCGATCTCCGCGTCGAGACCGGCTTCGTCGAGGGCCAGGACGTCACGCCGTACTACGACCCGCTGCTCGCGAAGGTCGTCGCCTGGGGCGCGACGCGCGCCGACGCCATCGCGAGGCTCGATCGCGCGCTCGCCGAGACGCGCATCGAGCTCGTCGGCCCCGTCGGACCGTCGCAGACCAACGCGTCGTTCCTCCGGAAGATCCTCGCGGCGCGCCCGTTCGTCGACGGCGACTACGACACGGCGTTCGCCGAGGCGCTCGCGAAGTCCGGGTGAGAGCTCGCGAGCGCTGGGCGCGGAGCGACACGAAGCGCTTCGCGTAACTTGCAGCGTTCGTTTATCGTGCGGACACATGGCGAACGACGTCTTCGGCATCACGGGGACGACGCTGGCCGGCAGCTTCGAGGTCGAAGAGGCCGTGGCGGAGGGCGGCTTCGGCGTCGTGTACCGCGCCCATCACCGCGGCTTCCGCGCGCCGGTCGCGCTCAAGTGCATCGGCGCGCCGAGCGGCATGACCGACGCGCAGCGCGACGCGTTCCTGACTCAGTTCCGCAAGGAGGCCGAGATCTTGTTTCGGCTCTCCGCGGCGATCCCCGAGGTCGTGCGTCCGCTCCACGTCGACGTCACGACGCTGCCCGACGGGCGCTTCGTCCCGTTCCTCGCCCTCGAGTGGCT
>DASYCF010000890.1:0-7577 GCA_036500365.1 Byssovorax sp. | reverse complement strand
GCGACGCCGAGGCGCCCGCCGAGCCCGCCGCGGAACGCGCCGTCGAAGTGCGTGAAGTTCACGTAGCCGAGGTCGACGCCGGGCACGAAGAAGAGGTCGCCCGAGGCGATGCGGTAGCCCACGCGGAGATCGCTCGAGTAGCCGCCGCCGTGCGTGATCGCGTTCGAGAGCGACGCGACGTACGTCATGTCCCCCGCGAGCTCCACGCCCGAGAGCTTCTTGTCGAGCAAGAGACGCGGCGGCGGCGCCGGGGGCGGCGGCGGCATCAGCGTGGGTTCGGGCGGCGGAGGCGGCGACTCCGGACCCGCGGCAGCGGAGTCCGGGTGATCGATGGGAGGCAGATCTTGCGCGAAGGCGAGGAGCGACGACGACGAAGCCAAGGCGAAGACGGCGAGACCGAGTGCGTTCTTCATGCGGGGCCGACATCGCAAGCGGATCGCCAACGCCACGTGACGACTCTTCGACGCGCACGCTTCGACGCACCCTGCGAGTTGTCCGACAAGTCGCGCGCGTACGACAGTTCGCTGCGCTGACGAAACCGGCGAGTGTGACCGACGCGCACGGCCGTGTGGTCGAGGCGCGACGCACCGCGTTCACGCGAGGCGTCGAGCTGGCGCAGGATCTGGACGGCGCGCGCCCGCGATGGCACCGACCGACGCATGGAGGAGCGCGACGCGGAGCTCCCGCCGATGCAAGCCGGCGCGTCGGTGTGGACGCGCGCCGACCTCGACGAGCGCGCGTGGCTCACCGAGCTCGCCGCGGCGGACGTCGCCGAGCTCGAGGCGGCCGCGCGACCGATCGCGCTCCGCGGCGAGGCGGCGCTCGACGAGCTCGCGCGGGCGACCGCCGACGCGTTCGCGCTGCCGACGCTGGGCCCGCGCCTCGTCGCGCTGCGGGACGAGCTCCTCCACGGGCGCGGCTTCGCCGTGTGGCGCGGCCTGCCCGTGCGGCGCATGTCGATGCTCGAGGCCGCGGTGATCTTCCTCGGCATCGGCGCGCACCTCGGGAGCGCGCGGTGTCAAAACGCAGCGGGCCACGTGCTCGGCCACGTGAAGGACCTCGGCCGCTCCAGCGCCGACCCGGCGACGCGCATCTACCAGACGCGCGAGCGGCAGACGTTCCACACGGACTCGTGCGACGTGGTCGGCCTCCTCAGCCTGCGCACGGCGCGCGCCGGCGGCGACTCGCTGCTCGTCAGCGCGGGCGCGATCTGGAACGAGCTGCGCCGCGATCGACCCGATCTGCTCGCGCGGCTCGTCCGTCCGATGGCGCACGATCGGCGCGGCGAGGTGCCCGAGGGGATGGAGCCGTTCTTCCTCTTGCCCGTCTTCAGCTGGTTCGCGGGCGAGCTCACCGTCTTCTACCAGCGCCAGTACATCGACAGCGCGCAGCGCTTCGAGGCGGCGCCGCGGCTCGATCCGATCGACGTCGAGGCGCTCGACGCGTTCGACGCGCTCGCGAACGATCCGCGGCTCGCGATCTCGATGCGCCTCGAGCCGGGCGACGTCCAGCTCGTCCACAACCACGTGCTGCTGCATGATCGCACGGCTTCGAGGACTTCGACGAGCTCGATCTCCGCCGGCACCTGCTCCGGCTCTGGCTCGCGTGTCCGGGCGCGCGGCCGCTCCCGCCCGCGTTCGCGGCGCGCTACGGATCGGTGGCGATCGGCGATCGCGGCGGCGTCGTCGTGCCCGGCGCGCGGCCGCACGCGCCGCTCCTCCCGTGACCATCGCGTCGCGCAAGTGTGTGTTTCGCGCACGCCTGATCTACCCTCGCCCGCCCATGCGCCGCTGCGCCTTCGCCCTCGCGCCGTTCGTCGCCGTCCTCTTCGCGTCGTCGATCGCGGCCGCGCAGCCGTCGGCCGACCTCCGCGGCATGCGCGTGTCGACCGACCCGAACGCGGGCATGTACGTCGAGCCGGCGGACTCGCCGAACACGGGCGAGTGGAACGTCGGCCTGTACACGAACTACGCGTTCCATCCGGTCACGCTCACCGACGACGGGACGGGCGCGAGGTACCAAGTCATCTCGAACCAGCTGACGGGTGACCTCGTCGCGGGCGTCGGCCTCTGGCACCGCGTCTTCGTCGGCGTCGACGTGCCGTTCTTGCTCTTCCAGACGGGCGACGCGATGCCCGCGTCGGTCACGGCGGCGGCGGGCGATCTCACGGTGCCGAGCCAGTCGCTCGGCGACGTCGCGCTCGACTTCAAGACCACGCTGCTGCGGCCGACGGCGGGCGAGCTCGGCGGCCTCGCGTTCGCCTTGACCGAGCGCCTGACGCTGCCGACCGGCGACGATCAGAGCTTCCTCGGCGAGGGCACGCCCACGAGCGAGACGCGCCTCCTCGGTGAGTTTCGCGTGGTCGGCGTCGCCGTGCACGGGGCCCTCGGCGTGAAGCTCCGCGGCGACGAGGCGCCGTTCGCGTGCGCGCTGTTCGAGGATCCGCGGCACCCCGAGGCGTGCCCGACGCGCTTCGGCCACGAGATCCCCTTCGGCCTCGGCCTGTCGGTGAAGCCGCAGATGTTCGGCGTCGACAAGAAGGGCCGCCTGACCGTGTTCCTCGAGACGCACGGCTACGTACCTCTCGCGCCGGTGCACCCGTTCCAGAGCGAGGCGCTCAGCGAGTGGCAGCTCTCGCTCGCGTCGCGCGTCGCGTTCGGCGACGTGTCGGTCCTCGGCGGCGTCGAGCACGCGCTGCTGCACGGCATCGGCAACCCGGATTTCCGCGCGACGCTCGCCGTCTCGTGGGCCCCGCGGCTGCACGACCGCGACGGCGACGGCATCCCCGACGACGTGGATCAGTGCCCCGATTTGCCCGAAGATTTCGACGGATTTCAAGACGCCGACGGCTGCCCCGACGGCGACAACGACGACGACGGCGTCCCCGACGTCGACGACGCGTGCCCGAACCAGGCCGGCCCCGAGAACCCGGACCCGAAGAAGAACGGCTGCCCGGTGGCGAAATCCGCGGCAGCCGCGCCGCCCACGAAGCCGCTCGACGCCGACGGCGACGGCATCCCCGACGCCGACGACGCCTGCCCGAAGGAGCCCGGCCCGCGCGACCCGGACCCGAAGAAGAACGGCTGTCCGAAGCAGGATCTGTCGAAGATCGACTCGGACAAAGACACCTTCCCCGACTCGGTCGACAAGTGCCCGAGCGAGCCCGAGGACTTCAACGGGTTCGAAGACGAAGACGGCTGCCCCGACGCGCAGAAGCCGGGCGCGAAGAAGGCGAAGCCGCTCGTCGTCGTGAAGGACAAGAAGGGCGCGGTCACGCTCGAGCTCGCCCGGAAGATCGCGTTCGACAAGGCCGGCGAGGTCGACGCCGCGTCGGTGGTGCTGGTCCGCGCCGTCGCCGCCGAGCTCTTGAAGCACGAAGGGTGGCGCATGTCGGTAGGTGTGCGCCCGAAGCCCAACGAGTCGACCGCCGACGTGGAGAAGCGCGCGCGCGCCGTGGCTGCGCTCCTGCACAAGCTCGCGCCCGGGACGCAGCCGGCGGCGACGGCGCCGTGGGCCGCGGTGAAGTCCGCCCCGCGGGCCGAGGAGTTCGGCGTCGGATTCTCGGTCCAACCGAAGCCCTGACGCGCGAACGACGCGCCTCGGTAAGTAGGCAGAGCCGCAGCCATCCTGCTAACATCGCAGACGTGCTCGCGCCGGCCTCGGTGCGAGCACGCGATTTTCAGCGGACCTTCGGCATCCGCCGCGGTGGCGGTGCATCGCCTGGCGCGTGCGCGGCGGCGCGCACGAGAAACACCACGCTTCTCGTAGCTTGAGCGGCTCGCGGCGCACCGCGCCGCTGCGGCGGTCATGTCAGCGGGGAGCCAGCCGGGGGGGCCCCGGAGATCGGGACGGAGAAGGCATCGGGTCGATGGCGGTCGAACGCGACAAGATCTCTCAAGCGGCGCAGAAGCTCGCCGAGAAGAGGCAGTTCGCCAAGGCGATCGCCGAGCTGCAAAAGCTCGTCGCCGAGGACCCGAAGGACGTGCGGACGCTGCTCCGCATCGGCGACCTCTACCTGAAGGACGATCAGCCGGTCGAGGCGATCACGACGTACGAGCGCGTCGGCGATTTCTACTCGAAGCAGGGCTTCGCGCTGAAGGCGATCGCGGTCTACAAACAGATCCGCGAGATCATCCACAAGCACGTGCCGCACCTCGAAGACCGCTTCGGTCACGTGGTGCCGCGGCTCGCGGAGCTCTACCAGCAGCTCGGCCTCACGAGCGACGCGCTCGCGGCCTACGACGACGTCGCGACGCGCTTCCAGCGCGCCGGCCGCGACCGCGACGCGATCGACGTCTTCAAGAAGATCGTCGACCTCGATCCGCAGAACCCGCTGCCGCACCTGCGGCTCGGCGAGGCGTTCGTCCGCGTGAAGAACTTCGACAGCGCGATCGAGCGCTTCGGAGCCGCGGCCGACATCCTCGTCAAGCTCGGGCGCCGCGACGACGCGCTGCGCGTGCTCGATCGGCTGCTCCAGTACCGCCAAGACGCGCGGTTCGCGCGGCGCGCCGCCGAGATCTACCTCGAGCGCGGCCAGCCGAACGACGGCATGGCCGCGCTGACGAAGCTCCAGATCAGCTTCAAGGACAACCCCAAGGATCTCGACACGCTCGCCATCCTCGCGCGCATCTTCGACAAGCTCGGCCAGCCGTCGAAATCGATCGAGGTGCAGAAGGAGGCCGCGCGCATCGCGAAGGAGGCCGGCCGCATCGACGCGTTCGAGGGCCTGCTCGCCGAGCTCCAACGACGCGCGCCGAACGACGAGGGCGTCCGCCAGCTGCACGCCGCGCGGACCGTCGCCCCGCCGCGCCAGCCGACGATCGCGCCCGCGACGGACCCGCGCGCCTCGATCGACGTCGACGTCGACGAGGAGCTGCTCGACGCCGACGACGTGGTCGAGGCCGTCGAGAGCGAGCAGCCGTTCGCGATGCGGCCGTCGCACCACTCGATCGCGCCGCAGGAGCTCGACCCGGCGACGCGCGCGCGCCACGCGCTCGCGCAGGCGGACCACCACCGGCGGGCGCGCGAGTACGACCAGGCGATCGCCGTCCTCGTCGAGGGCGTCGACGCGCAGCCCGCCGTGCGCGAGCTGCGAGAGCGCCTGTGCGACGTGCTGCTCGAGGCAGGCGACCAGCCCGAGGCGGTGCGCCAGATGCTCGCGTATGCGCGCTGGCTCATCTCGGCCGACGACGTGGCCTCGGCCGCGCGCGTGCTCGACGAGGTGCTGCTGCTCGAGCCCGCGCAGCCCGACGCGCTGATGATGCTCGGCGACCTCGGCTACCAGGTCGAAGGTCAGCCCGTCTACGAGGAGCCGCCGCAGCAGCAGCATCAGCAGCGGCAGGCCGCGCCGCCGGCGTCGCAGTACGACCCGAACGCGCCGCTGCCCTCGTACGATCTCGAGGAGGTGAGCGCGAGCGACGCGATGTCGCTCTCGCCGAGCTCGCTCGCCCCCGAGCCGACGACGCGCCAGACCCATCGGCCCGACGGCAACGAGCTCCACCGCGAGTCGGGGCGCGCCGCCGACCCGTTCGCGCAGGCGCAGCTCGACGATCCGTTCGCCGCCGAGGCGCCGCTGCCGAGCTTCCCGATCGACGACGAGGCCACGCAGTTCATCCAGGTCCCGCCCGCGTTCATGCAAGCGCGTGACGAGGCGGCGCGCCAGTCGATCCCGCCCGCGCAGCTCGACGAGGAGGCGCTCGAGGAGGTCGAGTTCTTCGCGTCGCACGGCATGTTCGACGAGGCGAAGAACCTGCTCGAGGAGCAGATCGCGCGCCTGCCGAACCACCCGCTCTTGCTCGAGCGGCGCCGCGAGCTCGAGATGATGCAGTCCGGCGCGCCCGCGGGCGACGGCAGCGGCACGCGCGCGGTGCCCCGCCCCGCGAGCCAGCCCGAGGACCGCAGCTTCGACATCGCCGCGTCGCTCGACGCGCTCGATGCGCTCGACAGCTCCGCCCTCGCGCCCGCGCCGAGCCTCGCCGACGACCCGCGGCAAATCAGCGTCGAGACCGTCTTCGAACAGTTCAAGGCGGGCGTCGCCGCGCAGATCTCCGAGAGCGACGCCGGAACGCACTACGACCTCGGCGTGGCCTACCGCGAGATGGGCCTCTTCACCGACGCGGTGAACGAGTTCGATCTCGCGTCGCGCGATCCGGCGCGCGCGTGCGTGTGCCAGTCGATGATCGGCTTCATCTGGCGCCAGATGGGCAACGTCGAGCAGGCGGTCGACGCGTTCATCCGCGGGCTCACCGCGTCGCAGAAGACGCACGAGCAAGAGCAGCTCCTGCTCTACGAGATCGGCGACGCGTACGAGTCGTGGGGCGCGCGGGAGCAGGCCTACTATTACTTCCAGCAGCTCGGGCGCATCGAGCCCGGCTACCAGGATCCGCGCGGCGACATCGAGACGCGCATGCGCAACGTCGAGCCTGCGCACGGCAAGGCCACGGGCGCGCGCGCCGTCGGCGCCGAGGCGATGACCGACGAGTTCGACGCCGCGCTCGACGACCTGCTCGACGGCACGTTCCCCGGCGGCAAGGTGTGACCTTCGACGGGCGCGCCCGCGGCGCGCCGGAAATTGGGCCCATGGGCGCGAAGGCATGTAGCGGAGTTGCGCATGAACAGCGCCCTCTACGCACTCGCCTCGCTCTCCCTCCTGGTCGCCGGCTGCGCCGGGTCGGCCGCGCTCGAGCCCGCCGCGCCGCGCGCCGACACGACGCCCGCGGTCGCCGCGGACGACGCCGCGACGACGACGGCGATCGCGGCTGCGCCGACGACGGAGGCCGCGCGCGCGCCCGGCGACTTCGTCGTGTTCAAGCTCACCGGCGCCACGCGCGCCGCGCCGATGACGCTGACCGAGCGCGTGATCGCGCGCGAGGGCGACACGCTCGTCGTCGACGTGCTCGCGGACGACGGCGCCTCGAAGCAGCAGCTCCGCGTTCGCTTCGGCGACTCCGACAAGAACAGGAACGAGGTGCTCTCCGTCGCCAAGCTCGAGGGCGGCAAGGAGATCGCGACGACGACCGACGCCTACGAGTCGCTCCTCGCCGGCCTCTCGGCCGACGCGAACGAGGCCGTGCTCGGCGCCGAGGACGTGAAGGTCGCCGTCGGCGCCGAGACGATCGACGCGAAGCGCACGAGCTTCCGCGTCCGCGTCGGCAAGAAGCACGCGACGCTGCGCACGCTCGAGAGCCCGACGTTCGCGTGGGGCGATCTCGGCGGCGAGATCACGACCGACGCGGGCAAGGTGCTCTACAAGGCCGAGGTCGTCGACGCAGGCCACGCGACCGCGAAGGCGCCCGCGATGGCGATCGACGAGTAGCTCGGGCTCGGGCTCGGGTGCGGGCTCGGGCTCGGGTGCGGGCTCGGGCTCGGGTGCGGGCTCGGGCTCGGGTGCGGGCTCGGGCTCGGGTGCGGGCTCGGGTGCGGGCTCGGGTGCGGGCTCGGGCTCGGGCTCGGGCTCGGGCTCGGGTGCCGGGGCTACGCTGCGCTCGCCTTCGCCTCGAGCACGCGGCGCGCGCGCTCGGCGAGGGCTTTTACGAGCTGACCCATCTTGGCGTGCTCGGGCTCGACGTCGGGCTCGA
>DASYCF010000889.1:0-5006 GCA_036500365.1 Byssovorax sp. | reverse complement strand
CGGGATCGCCGCCGGGCGCGGGGACGCGCGCGACGACGGCCTCGAGGATGTCAGTGATGCCGAGGCCCGTCTTCGCGCTCGCGGCGATCGCGCCCGCGCAGTCGAGGCCGATGACGTCCTCGATCTCGCGCTTCGTCTTCTCGACGTCGGCGCTCGGGAGGTCGATCTTGTTCAGGACCGGGATGATCTCGAGATCGTTGTCGAGCGCGAGGAACACGTTCGCGAGCGTCTGCGCCTCGACGCCCTGCGACGCGTCGACGACGAGCAGCGCGCCCTCGCACGCCTGGAGGCTCCGCGAGACCTCGTAGTTGAAGTCGACGTGCCCGGGCGTGTCGATCAGGTGGAGGCGGTAGAGCTGCCCGTCCTTCGCCGTGTACGCGAGGCGCACCGTCTGCGCCTTGATGGTGATCCCGCGCTCGCGCTCGAGGTCCATCTTGTCGAGGAACTGGTCCTGCTTCTCGCGGTCGCTCAGCGCGCCCGTCGCCTCGAGGATGCGATCGGCGAGCGTCGATTTTCCGTGATCGATGTGCGCGATGATCGAGAAATTCCGGATGTACTTGGGATCCGCGGGCATGGTCGGGCCGATCGCGCCGCCGCGAGAGGCAGCGCATGGACGAGGGCGCGCGTGCTTATCGCGTCGAGCGGGGAAACGCCAGCGGCGCGGGCCTCGGCGACGGTTCAGCGCGGCTCTTTGATGCCGAGCAGCTTGATGCGGCGCGCGAGCGTGCGCAGCGGCAGGCCGAGGCGCTTCGCTGCTTCGCCGCGGTGGCCGCCCGTCGCCTCGAGGGCGCGCTCGATCAGGCTCGCCTCGTAGCGATCGACCTGCTCACGGAGCTCGCCTGCGGGCTCGCCGTCCTCGTCGCTGCGCGACGCGACGGGCGTCGGCTCTCGTCCGACGAGCCGGGGCTCCGCCGAGCGCACGTACGCCGGCAGGTCCTCGCGCGTGACGACGGCGCCGCGCGCGACGACGACGGCTTGATCGACCGCGTTCCTGAGCTCGCGCACGTTGCCGGGCCACGCGTAGCCCTCGAGCGCGGCGAGGGCGTCGTCGGTCATGCCGGTGACGCCGCGGCCGTGCTGCGCGTTGGCGCGCGCGACGAGCCGGTCGACCAGCGGGCGGATCTCGTCGGCGCGCTCGCGGAGCGGCGGCAGCCGGAGCACGGCGCCCTGCAGCCGATAGTAGAGATCCGCGCGGAAGGTGCCCGCGGCGATCATCGCCTCGAGATCCTTGTGCGTGGCGGCGATGACGCGCACGTCGACGGGCACCTCGCGCGTCGAGCCCACGCGCGTGAAACGTCCGCTCTCGAGGACGAGCAGGAGCGCCGCCTGCGCCTCGCGCGGGAGCTCGCCGATCTCGTCGAGGAGCACGGTGCCCTCGTGCGCGGCCTCGAAGACGCCCTTGTGCTGCTGCACGGCGCCGGTGAACGCGCCGCGCTCGTGGCCGAAGAGGGTGCTCTCGACGAGCTGCCCGGGGATGGCGCCGCAGTTGACGGCGACGAACGGCTTGCTCGCGCCGCGGCTCCGCTCGTGGATGAAGCGCGCGAGCACCTCCTTGCCGGTGCCGGTCTCCCCGAGGACGAGCACGGCGAGCCGCGAGTCGGCGATGCGCTCGGCGCGCTCGAACACGTCGGCCGTGCGTGCGCCGACGACGACCTCGCCGAACGACGATCGCCCGCTCGCCCTGGCGGCCTCGTCGTTGCTTTGCTCGAGCAAGTGCGCGCGCGCGACGACGCTGCCGAGCTTCACCTCGGCGCCGACGGAGACGTCGATCGTCGCCACGCGCGCGCCGCCGACCCAGGTGCCGTTCGTCGAGCCGAGGTCCTCGACCCGCACCGCGGTGCCGACGAGCGAGAAGCGCGCGTGCGCCTTCGAGAGCGCCTTGTCGGCGATCTGCACGTTGCTCGGGGCGCCGCGGCCGACGACGATCGCGTTGCCCGGCTCGAGGACGACGACCTCGACCCCGCCCCCGTGGTGGAGGAGCAGCGCGGCGCGGCCGCGGAGCGCGCGGTGCACGGCGTCGAGCGAGGCGCGGTCGGCCTTCTCGGTGCCGTCTCCGCTCCCTGCGGCGCCCACGACGCGCGTCTACCATGGTTCGAAGGTCGGCGCCGCCAGAGCGCCTGGAGTAGACTCCCGCGCTCCATGGAAGGGGTGGTCGCCGGCCGAACGATCAGCGGCAAATACCGCCTCGAGCGCAAGCTCGGCCAGGGCGGCATGGGCCAGGTCTGGATCGCCCGGCACCTGCAGCTCGACGCCGACGTCGCCCTCAAGCTGCTCGCGACCGACGAGGCGTCGTCGCCCGAGGCGCGCGCCCGCTTCGAGCGCGAGGCGCGCGCGGCCGCCGCCGTGAAGAGCCCGCACATCGTGAGCGTGTTCGACTACGGGGTCGACGGCGAGACCGCGTACCTCGCGATGGATCTGCTCGACGGCGAGGACCTCGAGGTGCGGCTCAAGCGCGTGGGCACGCTGTCGCCCGCGGCCGCGCTCGCCGTCGCCAGCCCGCTCGCGAAGGGCCTGCGCCGCATCCACGAGGCGGGGCTCGCGCACCGGGACCTCAAGCCGAGCAACGTCTTCCTCGAGCGCCTCGGCGACGAGGACCACGTGCGCATCCTCGACTTCGGCATCGCCCGCGCGACGAGCCCGAAGCGCGCGAGCGACGTGACGTCGAGCGGCATGATCCTCGGCTCGCCGCCGTACATGAGCCCCGAGCAGGTGCTCGCGAAGAAGGAGCTCGACCACCGCACGGATCTCTGGTCGCTCGGCGTGATCCTGTTTCGCGCGATGACGGGGCAGCTCCCGTTCCAGGCCGAGGTGCTGACGCTGTTGCTCATCGAGATCTCGATGGCGCCGGTGCCGCTCGCGTCGCAGATGGGGCCGCACCTCGGCGTCACGTTCGACGCGTTCTTCGCGAAGGCCCTCGCGCGCGAGCCCGCCGAGCGCTTTCAGACGGCGGCGGAGCTCGTCGACGCGTTCACCGACGTCGTGCGCGGCGTGGACAGCGAGGCGCCGCGCGGCCGTGAGTCGCGCGCCTCGCTCCCGGACGCAGCGGCAGCGGGCGACGACGCGACGGTCCCGGCGGCGCCGCCCGACGCGCAGGCCGCGCCGGCCCAGTCGGCGAAGCCCGTGGCGACGGGGCCGCGCGGCTTCGACGAGAAATCACTCGGCCAGACCTCCGCGGTCGCCGTGCCGCTCCGACCCGGCCGCGGCGTGCTCCCCGCGGTCGGCCTCGGCGTCGTCGCGGCCGTCGTCGCGCTCGTCGCCGTCGCGGCGTCGCGCTCTCCAGCGTCGCCGGCCACTTCGAGCCAGCCGAGCGGGCCACAAATGGCCGACGGGTCAAAAGTGGCCGCGCCCTTCCCGGCGCCGACCGCCGCGGTGACCGTGACCGTCGGCGCCGCGGCGCCTGCCGCGTCGAGCGCGCCGGCCCCAGTGCCGTCCGCCGCGGCTGTCCGGGGCACGGCGGCTGCAGCCTCGCCCGGCGAGATGAAGCCGCACGACACGAAGCCGCACGAGACGACGCCAAACGAGGCGCACCCCACGCACGCAGCGGTTCGTCCGACCGAGCCTGCCGCCGCGGCGCCCGAGCGAGCCACCCCCCCGGCCGCAGCGGTCGACGCAGGGGCGAAGCCCGCCAAGGAGCGCGAGTTCTGGTGACGCCGCGGCTCCGGGGATGCTGCTTGGCGGTGGTGGTCGCGGTCGAGCTCGTCGCATCGGCGGCGATCGCGCAGCCGGCTGAACCCGCGAGCGCGGCGCAGGCGCTCTTCAAGGAGGCCGCCGCCAAGCTCGACGCCCGCGACTACGCGGCCGCCTGTCCGATGCTCGAGCGCGTCCTCGAGATCGAGCCGCGCGCGACCGGGGCGAGGCTCGCGCTCGGCGAGTGCTACGAGGGCCTCGGCCGCCTCGGGAGCGCCGCGCGCGCGTTCGATCGGGCCGCCGCCGCTGCCGCCGCCGCGGGACAGCGCGAGCGACAGCAGAAGGCCGCGAACCAGGCGGCGCGCCTTCATCGGCAGGCCGGCGCGATCATCGTGCAGGTCGCGCCGTCGATCCGCGCGCGCCCCGAGCTGAAGGTCACCGTCTGCGGCGACGAGGTGCCCGCCGCGTCGTGGGGCGCGCCGTGGCCGGTCGACAAGGGCACCTGCGCCGTGGTCGCGCGCGCCGGCGCCGACACGTGGGATCGCACGGAGCGCGTCGTCGACGGGGCGACGGTCTCCGTCGTGCTCGGTCCGCCCGTCGAGCTCGCGCCGCCGCCGGCCGCGCGCCCCGTCGTCGTGGTCGACGCGCCGCGTGGAGCTCCGCCGCACGCGCCGACGCTCTCGCACGCGGGGCAGCTCGGCGCGTTCGCGCGCGTCGACGTCGACCTCTTGTCCGGCGGCGCGTTGACGGCGCTCGGCGCGTCGTACGCGCCCGTCGGCCCGCTCGAGATCGCGGTCTCCGGCCTCGTCGGCAAGCGCGGCGGCTTCGAGGGTGACGCGACGGTGTACTTCCTCGACGGCGCGTGGAAGCCGCTCGTGCTCGTCGGTGTGCCGGTGATCTTCGAGGGCGCGCCGTACGCGGGCGTGCGTCCGTCGGCGGGCGTCGAGTGGGACGTGAACCGGCACCTCGGCTTCTTCGCGACGGGCGGCGCGACGCTCTTTCCCACCGCGCCGCCGGGCTACGCTCACGCGGCCGTGCTCGCGGCACTCGGCGTGCAAGGGCGGCTCTGACATGACCTCGAACTCCTCGAATGGCTCGACGTTGTCCTTCGTTCGCCGCGGCGCGGGCCGGCGCACCCTCGCGCTCGCCGTGTCGGTCTCGGCGCTGCTGCTGGCCGGCTCTGCCTTCGCGATGGACAGCGACGGCGACGGGATCGACGACTCGATCGACAACTGCCCGTTCGTCGCGAACCCGGCGCAGACCGACAGCGACAACGACGGCATCGGCGACGCGTGCGACACGTGCCGCGACACGGACGGCGACGGGTTCGCGGATCCGGGCACGCCCGCGGCCGAGAGGACCGGCTGCCTGAACACGAC
>DASYCF010000888.1:0-1632 GCA_036500365.1 Byssovorax sp. | reverse complement strand
AGAAGCCCGCGCTGTCCAGCGTGAGCGCGTTCAGCGCGCGCTCGACCTTGCCGCGCTCGCGCGCGAGGGCCTGTCCCACGGCGCGCGCCGTGGCGATGCGGCGCTGCGGATCGGCCGCCGCGAGCACGTGCGCCGCCTCGTCGAGGAGCGGCCGCGGATCGCCCGTCGCCGCCGTGCGCGCCGCGGCCTTCGCGAGCCGGTCGCTCCGGAGCGCGCTCGCCTGCGCCGCCTCTTCGCGCCGCGAGGGGCGCGCCTTTTCGTCGGTCACGTCAAAAGCCCAGCGCGAAGCCGGCCTCGGGCGCGAGCCAGAACACGGCCGAAGGGAACGTCACCGCCGCTCGCACGCCGACGTGGAACTCGGCCGACTCGACCGGCGCGAACGCGAACGCGACGCCGCCGCCTGCGAAGCCGGGGCCCGCTTGCTTGTACGCGGTGAGCTGCTGCTCGCGCTTCTCGAGCACGCCGTCGTGGCTCGGCTTGGTGCAGGGGCTCGACGTCGAGCCGGGGTTCTTCGCGCCGCACGTCGCGCCGTCCTCGAGCACGTTGACCTGGACCTGCGTGTCGACCTCCGCCGCGCCGCCCGAGAGGAACACGCTCGGGCGCACGCCGGTGCCGACGAACGGCTTGTGCCCGATGTAGTACGCGAAGCGGGCCTCGGCGTGCACGGGCATGAAGCTCGCGCCGCCCTGCGTCGCGCCGTTGAACGCGAAGCCGATGCGCGCGCCGAGGCCCACGTTGCTCGCGACGATGCGCTCGTAGCCGACGACGACGCGCATGCTGCCGAGCGCGACGCCGGGCGTCACGTCGTCGGCGTTGTTCGCGGTGGGCGTTCCGACGTAGTGCGAGTTGTTGCCGCGCAGACAGTAGAAGTGGTCCTGCGTCTGCCCGGTCTTCGTGCACACGTTCTTGCCCGCGTACACGGCGAGATCGGGGCTGTAGACGATCGTGAACCAGTTCTTGCGCTCCTTCTCGTCCTTGTCTTTGTCCTTGTCGTCGTCCTTGCTGTCGTCGGTCTTCTCGTCGGGCGGCGGCTTCTTCTTCTTGATCGGACCGTCGGGCAGGATCTGGCACTTGAAGTTCTGGCACGCGAGGTTGCCGGAGCAGTCTTCGTCGTGCTTGCAGGCGTCGCCCTCGTTCGCGCCGGACGACGGCGGCGGCGCGGCGACGACGACCTTGCGCTTGCCGCCGGGCTTCACCTCTTTCTTCGCGAGGTCGAACGCGTAGTCCGCCTCGGTCGAGGCGATCTCGGCGTTCGGCTTCACGGCCTTGTCGAGCGCGATCGCCTCGATGAAGGCCTCCTTCGCGTCGGCGAGCTGCTTCTTGCCGGACGCGAGCACGCTGCCGAGCGCGGCGTAGACCTTCGCCTTGACCGCGGGCGAGCAGCCCGAGGTGCCGCACTTGTCGGCGGCGCCGCGGAGCTTCTTCTCGGCGTCGTCGAAGCGCGTCTCGAGGAAGTCCTTCTCGACGGCGTCGCTGATGGCGCGCTTGGCCTGCGCGTCTTGCGGGGCGGCCGCCGCGCTGCGCGCCACGAACAACGCGGCGATCGACGCCGCGGCGAGGGCCGCGCGGTGCTTCACGGCGCCGGACTTTAACGTGAAGCGCAAGAAAAGGCGAAGCCGCTCGATAGCGTCA
>DASYCF010000887.1:0-4716 GCA_036500365.1 Byssovorax sp. | reverse complement strand
CGCGGCCGCTCGCCGACGAGAGCCTCGTCGACACCACCGCGCCGAAGTCCTCGACAGGGCCCGCGTCGCTCGACCAGCCCTCGTCGAAGTTCATGTTGTAGACGAGGCGCTCGCCGACCTTCGCGCCGCCGACGTCGATCTCCACGTGGTTCGGTGACCAGGCGGCGATCGTCGCGGTGCCCTCACCGTCGAGCCAGGCCTCGCCGTGGTAGGTCTTCGAGGTGATCGGCTGCGCGCCCTTGCGGTCGAACGGCGGCGCGCCGTAGCAGTTGATGACGCCCGTGTTGCCGAGCATCGCGAGGTACATCGGCCCGGCCCAGTGCCTCTTCTTGTAGTTGAAGGGCGGCTCCTGCTCGAAGTGGAACGCGCGGCCCTCGGGGATGTGATCGGGCGGGACGAGCCACATCGCCGCCTGCATCGGCTTCTGCGCGACGAAGCCGACGTCGGCCGCGATCGCGACGACGAGGAGCCCGAGCGCCGCGTCGAGCCACGGCCTGCGGACCGCGCGCCGCTCGACGAACCGGCCGATGCCCGCCGCGGCCACGATCGCGAGCAGGAGCACGGCCGGATAGAGGAAGCGCGACGGGACGTGCTGCGATCGAAACACGGGCGCGAGCTCGTGGAGGAGCGTCCACGGCGCGTCGGGGTGGAACGCGCCGAGGCCGAGCACGAGGAACACGAGCCCCGTGACCTTGAGCGCCGTCTCGCGCTTGCCACGCACGAAGACGACCGCGAGCACGAGCACGACCATGCCCACGACGCCGATGTAGAGGCCCCACTCGTGCCAGCCGTACGGCGCCACGCGCGCGGGTCGAGCGCCCCAGCCTTGATCGTGCGACGTGAGCATCGTCACGAGCGCGCCGAGGTCCGTCGTCTCGGTCGACGCGATGAGCCGCGGCGCCTTGCCGAAGCCGTCGAGCAGCGGCAGGAGCTTCGGCGCCGCGAGCCCGACGCCGAGCGCGCCCATCGCCGCGAGCGTCGTCAACGGCCGCGCCGAGCGCTCCCCGATCGCGAGGCAGGTCGCGTAGACGAACAGCGCGAGCACGGTGTGCGGGAGCGGATAGATGCCGCCCGCGTACACGAGCATCGCGAAGCACCCGGCGCCGCCAGCGAGGTCGACGACGCGCCGTTCGCGCTGCCTCGCGCGCTCGAAGAACCACAAACAGAAGGGCAAGAACGCGTAGGCGAGGTGCCACGTGTGGCCGGCCGCGGTCTGCAGCGCCCACCGACCGTCGACGGCCCAGAGCGCGACGACGAGCGCCCGCGCGGCCTCGCTCTTCGAGAACCGCGACGCAGCGAGGTACGCCCCGACGGCGCCGAGCACCGCCATGCCGAGCACCTCGAGCCGCAGCGCGAGCGCCATCGGCAGCGCGAGGTAGAGCGGCAGGAACGGCGAGACGAGGATCGTGTCGGCCTCGACGTAGCCCCACGCGGGGAAGCCGCCGCACGCGTACGGGTTCCAGCCGGGCAGCTCGTGGTAGCGGAGCAGCGCCTGGCGCACGAGCTCACGGTGCGACGTCTCGACGTCCCAGTCCTCGAAGCCGAACGTGGAGATGTCGCGGAACCACGGGCCGACGACGAGGCCGATCGCCGTCGCGCACGCGACGAGCGCGATCGCGCGCGCGGCGAGCTGCCACGTGAACCCGGCCTGCGTCTCGTCGTCGTCCGAGGCCAAGGCCCGAGCGTGTAGTCCGTGATCGGACGCGCGACAACGCGCGGGTCACGCCTCTGCGGGGCGGCCCTCCGGGCGAAGGAGCGTGAGCCACCGGCGCGCGCTCCCGAAGAGGACCATCGTGACGCAGACGAGCAGCGTGCCGGTGACGACGAGGTTCACCTCGCCGATGAACGCGGTCTCGGGCCGACGCGTCATCGGCAAGTAGAGCAGGCGCATCGCCTGGATGGCCGCCGTGATCGTGGTCGTCCCGACGAACAGCAGCGGAAGGAACGTGACGAGCGCGTAGCGACGCTTCGTGCCCTCGCGGAGGATGATCGTCGTCGCGACGCACAGCGCGGTCGCGGCGAGGAGCTGGTTCGCGACGCCGAACATCGGCCAGATCGTCGCGATCGACCCCGTGAGGATGAAGAACGACCAGCCGCACACGACGAGCGCGGTCGACGCGATCACGCCCGGGAGCCAACCGGTTTCGCCGAGCTTGGAGTGGAACCGGCCCGCGAGCTCTTGCACCAAGAAGCGGCCGATGCGCGTGCCCGTGTCGATCGTGGTGAGCACGAAGAGCGCCTCGAAGAGGATCGCGAAGTGGTACCAGTACGCGAGCAGCGCGCGCATGCCGGGCAGGCCCGAGAAGACGCGCGCCATGCTGATCGCCAGCGACACGGCGCCGCCGGTGCGCGCCGCGACGACCTCGTTCGCCGCGCGCGCGAGGCCGGGCAGGTCGGTCACGGGGATGCCGAGCCGCAGGAAATCCGCCTCCGAGAGCGCGGCGGCGTGCGCCTCGTGCGCGTCGACGCCGTAGTCGAGCGCGGCGAGCGCGCGGTTCGAGAGGTGGAGCGCCGCGCTCGCCTTCACCGTCGCCCCGACGCTCGCGAGCGACGCCGCCGGCGCGCCGTCCTTCAGGCCGAGGAGCGCGCGGTCCTTTTCGTCGAGCACGCCGGGCGCGTCGAGCTTCGCGAGCTCGTCGGCGTCACGCGCGAGGCCGTGCCCGTGGGTCGACGCGGTCGCGACGATCGCGATCGGCGGGTCGGTGTTGATCGCGAAGTAGTCCGGCGGCGCGAGGCAGCTCGCGGCGATGAGCGCGGTCACGCCGACCAGGCCCTCCATCAACATGGCGCCGTAGCCGATGAAGCGGCAGTCGACCTCGTTGTCGATCATCTTCGGCGTCGTGCCGCTCGAGACGAGCGCGTGGAAGCCCGATATGGCGCCGCACGCGATCGTGATGAACACGAACGGGAAGAGCGAGCCGGGCACCACGCGTCCGAACGTCGCGCCGCCTACCGTGACCGTCTTGTCGCCGAGCTCGGTGAAGAACGGCATCTCGACCTTCGGGTTCACCACGCAGATGCCCGCGACGAGGAGGAAGATCGTGCCGAGCTTCATGTAGCTCGACAGGTAGTCGCGCGGGCAGAGGAGCATCCACACGGGCAGCACGCTCGCGGCGAAGCCGTAGATCGCGATCGCGATCGTCAGCGCCGTCTTCGACAGCCGAAAGCTCGCGCCGAAGGCGCTGTCCTGCACCACCTTGCCGAGGAGCAGCGCGCCGAGGAGCAGCACGACGCCGGCGACCGTCGCCTCCTGGATCCCGCGGTCCGAGCCGCCGCGCACCCGGTAGATGTAGAGGCCCATCGCGAGCGCGATCGGGATCGACGTGCCGAGCGTGAACACACCCCACGCGCTCTCGGCGAGCGCCTCGACGACGACGCGGCCGAGGCCCGCGAGCGCGACGACGACGATGAACAGGATCGCGATCGCGGTCACGAGCCCGAACGCGGGGCCGAGCTCGTCGCGCGCGATCTCGGCGAGCGACCGGCCGCCGCGCCGCACGCTCGAGACGAGGATCACGAAGTCCTGCACCGCGCCGCCGAGCACGACGCCGAAGAGGATCCACGTGTAGCCGGGCAAGAAGCCGAACTGCGCCGCGAGCACGGGCCCGATGAGCGGCCCGGCGCCCGAGATCGCCGCGAAGTGGTGGCCGAAGAGCACCCACTTGTTGGTCGGGTGAAAGTCGTGCCCGTCCCGCCGCGTGTGCGCCGGCGTCACGCGCGCGGGGTCGAGCGCGAGGATCTTCGCGGCGATGAACGCCGAGTAGTAGCGGTAGCCGATCGTGATGACCGCGAGCGCGGTGAGCATCCACCAGAGGGCGTGCATGAGCGCGCGGAGTATCGCACGCCGTCGACCTCCGGCCGGGGCGGGCGCTCAGGGGGCGCACGGGACCACGTGGTCACCGTCGGGCGCGTGCTGGATGCAGCGCGACTGCGTGAGGCCGTCGTCGATCTGCGTGCCGTCGCTCGTCGTGTGGCGCGGCCGGGGCGGCGCCCGCGGGGCCGGCGCGGTCGAAGGCCGGGTCGAGGTGGCCGCGGACCGTGTCGGAGTGGCCTGTCGCCGCGTCGGAGGGGCCGCCGACCTCGTCGGGGCGGCCGGATCCTGAGCCGGCGTGGCCGCCGCCGCACCTGGAGCGGCGGCATCCGCAGCTGGAGCGTCGGCGGACGCAGTTGGAGTGGCCGGTTCCGGAGCCTTCGTGGCTGGGCGGCCCGTCGCCGCGGTGGCTTCGCGCGCCGCCGCGCTCGCTGCGCCGCTGGCGGACGCTTCGGGTCGAGCGGCGCCGGGGCGATCCTTCGGCGCGTCGGGCCACAGGAAGAACGACGCGCCGCCGATGGCGAGCGCGAAGAGCGCCCCGCTCACGAGCGCGCCGCGCGGTAGCCACGGACCGCTCGCGGGCGGCGGCGCGCGCACGCCGGCCGTCGCCTCGGTGTCGGGCACGACCTCGAGCGACGGCGCCGCGCGGCGGCTCCTCGGCGCCTCACCGTGAACGGGCAGGAGCTCGAGCGACGGCGCGTGCTCGTCGAGCAGCCCCCGCATGCGCGCTCGCGTCGACGGCGTCGCGTACGGCGAGAGCGCCTGCACGAGCTCGGCGACGCTCGCGAACCGCGCGTCGGGCTCGTGCTCGAGCGCGCGCGCGATGACCGCGTCGAGGCCCGCGGGCAGGTCGGCCCGGCGCGTCGACAGCAGCGCCGGCTTCTCGGTGTAGGCCTTCGCGCAGA
>DASYCF010000886.1:0-3488 GCA_036500365.1 Byssovorax sp. | reverse complement strand
GCGGAGCGAGGGCCGGTCGGCGAACATGCCCACGATCTCGAACGACTCGTCGCCGGCGAGGTACGGCAGCTGCTGCGGCGCGGGCGCGGTCTGAAAGTGAGTCCAGTCGAAATCGGCCGGGAAATAAGGCCAACGCTGCTTGAACCACGCGCGATCGTACGTGCCGAGCTTGCTCCAGCGCTCCTTCCACGTCGGCGCGATGGGGCCGAAGCCCGCGGGCGCGGGCGCGTCGCCCGGCGAGACGATGCGCGGGCTCGTGAGCTCGACGTTCGGCAGGCGCGCGATCCCGTCGGCGCCGGCCGCGGCCTTATGACCGACGCCGCACGGGTTCTTGTCGAACGACGGGCCGCCGAACGCGCGCTCCCACGTGATCGGCATCGACTCGAACGCCTCGGGATCGCTCGGCGCGGTCGTGACGACGGTCGAGCGCCAGCGCCGATCGCCGTACACGTTGAGCGTCCGCGAGAAGCCGCGCTTGCCCGCGCCGAACTTGAGCGTGACCTGCATGGCCGGCGCGCGCTTGCCGGGCGCGTACGCGTGGCCCGTCGCGACCACGTCGGCCATCGGCTTGAGCGGGGCGAGGTCCGACGCGTACGCGAGGCTCTTCGTCGGGTCGTCGTCGACGTGGAGATCGCCGATCGGGAAGTCGCTCTCCTCGAGCGCGGCCGCGGGCGCGTCGGGCACGAGCGCGAACGAGCCCTTGACGACGACCGTCATCGAGTCGGTCGGCGGGCGGATTTGCCACGCGACGAGCGCCGCCGTGAACGAGGTCGCGTCGTCGACGATGGGCGCGACCTCGCCCGTGCGCGGCGGCGGCTCGCGAGGCGGCGGCGCGGCGGGCTCGGCGACGCCGCGCGCGCTCGCGTGGAAGAACCGCGACGCCGGCGTGGACGCGCGCTCGGCGGCCTCGGACTCGGCGGCGCGCGTCGACGCGGCGAACGGAGACGGGCGCTCGGGCGCGGCCGGGACGAACGCGGGCGGAGGCGGCGTCGACGGCGACCTCGTCTGCGCGAACGGCAGCGCGGCGCCCGGCGGCGCCGGCGGATCCGTCGGCGGGCGCGCGCCTGGCGCGGCGACGAACGGCGTCCCCGTGAGCGTGGGCGGCCGCGCGTCGGCCGGCGCAGGAGCGGTCGCAGCGAACGGCGTCCCCGGGACGTTTCCGCGACCGGCGGGCGGCTCGGGGGGAGGTGCGAACGGCGTCGCCGACACGTTGGCGGGCGCGCGCGGCGGCGCGGCGGCGGACCCGGCGAACGGGAGCGCGGCGCGAACGGCGTCGTCGACCACCGTGTCGGGCGTCGTCGGATCGGCGATGGTGCTCGAGTCCTCGACCGGGTGCGCGCTCGCCTCCACCGGCCACGCCAGCGGCGCGCCCGGCAGGTCGAGCCCGACGAACGCGCGCAGCGCGCCGAGCTCCGCTTCGCTCGCGACGTGCGTCACCGCCCGAAAGACGACCGACGCCTCCTGGCGATCGGCGTCGACGATGAGCGTGTCGGCGATCAGCGCGAGCGACGTGACGCCGCCGCGGCCGACGACGCGAGCCAGCGCGCGCGCCCCCGGGAGCTGCGTCTGCACGCGCACGAGCGCCGGATGCATGCCGTCGAGCACGATCCACGCGTCCGGCGCGAGCGCGGCGATGCGCTGATCGAGCGGCGCCGCGTGGAGCGCGGCCCACGGGAAATCGTCGCCGAGCTCGGGCACGCGCGCCTCGAGCGCTCGCCACGCGGCCGGACCGAGCGCCTCGCGCCGCGCCGTCCATGCGCGCGGGATCGGGCCGAAGCACGCGGGCTTGCGCGGATCGATCGGGTCGACGAGGTTCGGCAGCCTCGTCGCGTCCGGCGCCGCGCCAGGGCCGACGCCGACGCCGAGGGGGTTGTCTGCGAAGCCTGCGCCGCCGAACGCCCGCTCGTAGACGAGGGGCATCCGCACGAACGGCGCGGGCTGACCAGGCGCGCTCGCGACGCGGTCCCCGAACACGTGGATCGTCTTGTCGAGCACGGGCGCCGGCGCGCCCGGCCCCGAGATCGCGAGGCGCGCGCTCATCGCCGGGACGGCTCGGTTCGCGGGGGCGCACGCGCTTCCGACGAGCGTCACGCCGACGTCGGGCAAGAACGGCGCGAGATCGTCGGCAGCCGCCAGGCTCTGCCACGGCGAGCCGTCGTGGTGGCGGTCGCCGTCGGCGAGCTCGACGGGCTCGGCGAGGCGAGCGCGACCCGCGTGCACGAGCGCGAAGGTCGCCTTCGCGACGATCGTGAGCGCGAGCCGCCCGCCTTGCCGCCACACGATCGCGCCCGCGGTGACGGGGCCGAGCGCGGCGACGTCGATGGGCCAGGGTCGCATGCTCCCCGTTTATCACGGCGAGCGCGCGCGCGTCGCGTCGCTCCCGAGCGCGCCCTCACGCCCTAGAACGAGAGCCGTCGCAGGCGCAGCGCGTTCGCCACCACGGAGAGGGAGCTCGCGCTCATCGCGAGGCTCGCGAGCATCGGGCTCAAGAGCAGGCCGAACGTCGGGTACAGCGCGCCCGCCGCGAGCGGCACGCCGAGGAGGTTGTACACGAGCGCGAACGCGAGGTTCTGGCGCACGTTCGCGAGCGCGGCGCGGCTCAGCTTGCGCGCGCGCACGAGCGCGCCGAGGTCGCCGCCGACGAGCGTGATGCCCGCGCTCGCGATCGCGGCGTCGGACCCGGCGCCCATCGCGACGCCGACCGACGCGCGCGCGAGCGCCGGCGCGTCGTTCACGCCGTCGCCCGCCATCGCGACGCGACCCTTCGCGGCCAGCTCGCCGACGATGCGCGCCTTGTCCTCCGGCCGGAGGCCTGCGTGCACCTCGACGATGCCGAGCTCGCGCGCGACCGCCTCGGCGGTCGCCTTCGCGTCGCCGGTCAGCATGACGATCTCGAGCCCGTCGTCGCGCAGGGCGTCGAGGGCGGCGCGGGCGCTCGGGCGGACGCGATCGGCGACGACGACGACGCCCGCGGCCTCGCCGTCGATCTCGACGAGCAGAGCGATCTTGCCGCCTGCTCGAAGGCCCTCGGCGCGGGCGGCGGCGCATTCGAGGCCGGTGACGCCGCGCTCGGCGAGCCACGCGGCGGTGCCGACGGCGACCTCGCGGCCCTCGACGCGGGCGCGCACCCCGCGGCCTGCGCGGGCCTCGAACCCCTCGGGCTTCGGCGGCGTCTCGCCGCGCCGCGCGGCCTCCCGCGCGAGGGCTCGCCCGAGCGGGTGCTCGCTCGCGAGCTCGACCCCGGCGGCGAGCCGCGCGATCGACGCGACGTCGACGTCCGCGAGCGGGACGATGTCGACGACCTCGGGCGTGCCCTCCGTCAATGTCCCGGTCTTGTCGACGACGAGCGTCGTCGCGCGGGCGAACGCCTCGAGCGCCTCGCCGCTCTTGACGAGCACGCCGGCGCTCGCGCCGCGCCCGGCGGCCACGATCACGGCGATCGGCGCGGCCAGGCCGATCGCGCACGGGCACGCGATGACGAGCACGGC
>DASYCF010000885.1:0-2741 GCA_036500365.1 Byssovorax sp. | reverse complement strand
GACGGTCTCGGCCCCCTCGGCGCGCAGGGCCAGATCGCGCGCGCTGCCCTTACGCGGCACGACGACCGTGCCCGCGGCCGACTGCTTCTCCGCCCATGCAAGGGCGCGCTCACGGGCCCGTGCTTCGGCCGTACGCGACTTCGGCGAGGGCTTCAGGTCCACCCACGGCCGAGACCCCCCGTCGAGGGTCACGCGGGCGCGGTAGTGCCCCTGCGGCTCGCCGGGCTTCGCGGCGACGTACTCGAGCGACGCGGAACGCGTGCGGCTCACGAGCGGCCTTCCCGTCGCTCGCGGCGCTCTTCCTTCGCCTGGCGTTCGCGCTCGTGCTCGGCGCGCACGAGCTGCTCCACGAACACGGACAGCGAGAGCCCGCGCGCCTCGGCCATCTTCTCGGCGCGGTCCTTCCACGTCGGGTCGAGCGTCAGATTCGCCTTGATTCGCATGCGCCGAACGTACGCCTTCGCGGCGCCTACGTCAAGGCCTCGTCTTTCAACGCGAGCCGCAGCGACCGCGATCGTGGGCTACGTCGAGGTCAGCGGGCGCGAGCTCGAGGCGGTCGAGCTTGACGGCGAGGGCTTCGTCACCCTCCGGAGCCTGTACGCGCCCTTCGGGAAGCGCGTGGACAACCAGGTCGCCCAGCTCGAAACGTGGACGAAGCTGCGGAAAATCCAGGTCCCTTCCAGGAAGGGTGCTGGAAATCTGCCGGATTCCGAACCCCTGTGCATCGCGTACCGTGACGCCCCGCTGGCCATCGCGCGGCTCGACCAGCGCGGCATGGCGCCCGAGGTGCTGGCGGTGCATACGGCCTTCCTGCGCGAGTGCGCGAGCGCCCTTGCGCGGCACTTCGGCGCGGCTCCGCCCCCACCACGTGTGTCCGCCCCTGCGCCTTTCGCGTTGGACGGCGGATTTGGGGCGAGTGGTCACGGTGACCACTCGCCCGGAGGACGGGGGTCGCGCCTTCGACGAGGAGCTCTACACGCAGGCGCAGCGCCTTCGCGCCGTTCGGCAAGCGCGTCGACGAGCAGGTCGACCGCCTGAAGGGCTGGCTGCGGTGGCACGAGACCAACGACTTGTTGGCGCTGGATCTTCGCAAGATTTCGATCCCGCCCGTTGGGAGGAATCGGGTTTCTCCGCAGAATTTGAGGCCTCTCTGGGCTGTCCGCATCGGCGTCCGCCGAGCTCACGGCTCGTCGGGGTAGGGGTAGAGGATGCGGAAATGCCGCTTGAACGAGGCGAGCGCTCGCGCCTCGCTGGCCTGTAACGCTTGCCAGGACAAGCCGAAGAACGCTGCGGCCTCGCGCTGCGTCCGCGGGCCCGCCGCGGCCTCCACAAGGGCGCATCGGCTCCGCCCTCCCGGAAGCCACATGCGACACGTGCGACGCCGACAAGGGCCCTGCGCGGTCCGCGCCGACGGCTCCGAGCAGGGCGCGCCGTCGCCGTCGTTCATGGCGTCCCCGTCGCGTCTTCGAGCGGGGGCAGTTCGAAGATGTCATCGGGCAGACCGTGTCGCCGCGCGGCCTCGGTCTCGGTCTCGCCCCGGCGCACGCCGAACAGGATGCCGCCGGCGACACAGATCTCCTCGTCGGCGTCGTCGTCGTTCACGGCTCGCGCTCCAACGTGAGACACGGCGCGAGGTCGACGCTGGGCGCATCGGCGAGACGTCCGCGCGGCGCGAGCAGGCCTTCGGCGACGAGCCGCTCCCGCAAGGTCATGGGCGCGCGCCCGGGCTCGGCGGCGAGCTCGGCGCTGCGCTGGGCGAGGCGCACGCGTTGACGCTCGACGGCGGCCTCGTCGTCGCCGAGCGCGTCGCGAACGCTCACCCGCGCGTGGACTTCGGCGAGGGCCACGGCTAGCGCCGAAGCCCGAGCAGCGAAGCGCTCGTTCCGGTCGAGTTGACCCGCGTGATCGAGACCGGGAGCACGGTGCCCGCGGCCGCCGCCGTGACCGCGATCGTGTCGCCCGACGACGTGAGGCACGAGACGTTGCCCGCGACCGTGACGAGCACGCCGTCGAATGGGCCGCTCGGGTCGTCGACCGAGTTGCTTGGGGTCACGGCGAGCGCGCGCGTGAGCCCGAACACGGGCGGAGGATGGAGCGCGGGCGCGGACATAGGTAGGCTACCTCACAATCGGCCGCGGGCGCGCGCGGCGGAGTCCCGTCCACCGCGCGCGCCGGCCGCCGAAGTCTTGTCGTCCGCGTCGTCGCCGATGATGTTGTCGAGTCGCACCCCGCTGGCCGCGAAGTCGACGAAGCCACGCGCCCGCGCGAAGGCGTCGAGCGCATCTTGCGCGGTCCGCCCCTCGAGAACGTGCACGCGCCCGCGATAGACCGCGAACCACACGTGCGTGTCGCAGTTGCAGGTCACGACGGCAGCTCCACGCGGACGCGCTGGCGGTCGACGACGAGCTGCAGGCCAGCGGCGAGCTCGGCTCCGCGCGCACGTCCGCCCGACCTCGCGGCGACGACAAGCGCGTGCGCCTCGCGCGGCTCGACGCCGGCGACGATCAAGCCGTCGACGTCGGTCCACTCGAGATCGATCTCGTAGTTCATCATCGGACCCACAGCGACGTGATGGCGTGCGCGCGCGGAGCGAGGCGCGAGCTCGCGCCGTACTCCGCATCGCCGTTCGAAAGCCCGAGCTTCGCCTCCATGTGGCGCTTGCACCCGCGGCAGAGCGCGGGTTCGTCGGGCGCGGACAGGCCCATCGCGTGCGTGCACGAGAGGCACTCGCGACGCGAGGG
>DASYCF010000884.1:0-1738 GCA_036500365.1 Byssovorax sp. | reverse complement strand
GCCGCTACAACGTCTCGACCGATCTGCGCGTGCTCCCGGCCGACCGCTTCCGGCCCATCCACGGGAGCGAGTTCCACGGCTACGCCATCGGCGGCGAGGGCGGCCTCGAGTTCCCGTTCGCGCTCGTGCGCAAGAAGGGCGCGAAGAAATACGTCGTCGAGGGCGACAAGCTCGTCAGCGACGGCGAGCTCGAGTGGCGGAGCGCCGTCTCGCTCACCGGCAAGCAGAAGATGTTCGGGAGCAAGCTCTACTACGAGACCAAGGACGGCCACTTCGTCGACGATCGGAGCGCCGGCCGCGTCGACCCCGCCAAGAAGATGCCCGCCTGGGGCAAGCACGGCGAAAAATGGATCGACGTCAACATCACCAAGCAGGTTCTCGTCGCCTACGAGGGTGAGAAGGCCGTCTACGCGACCCTGGTCTCGACCGGCGAAGCGGGCCTCGGCGACCCCGAGACGAGCAAGAGCACCAAGCGCGGCATCTTCCGGATCCACACCAAGTACGCCTCGATCACCATGGACTCGGACATCGTCGGCGAGGAGTTCGAGCTCCGCGACGTGCCCTACGTGCAGTACTTCGAGAACGGCTACGCGCTCCACGGCGCCTACTGGCACGACATGTTCGGCACGCCGAAGAGCCACGGCTGCGTGAACCTCGCCCCGGAGGACGCGCGCCGGCTCTTCTACTGGACCGAGCCGCAGATCCCGCCCGGCTGGCAGGGCGTCGCGCGGTCGCTCACCGGCACGGTGGTGTTCATCCATCCCTGACGGGGCGCGCTACGCTTTCGGCCGCGTGCGAAGTCTCGCATCCATCGTCTGCGCCGCTGCGCTCGCGACCGGGCTCGCGGGCGCGGCGCGCGCAGAGCCCGAGGCGCCGACGAGCTGGGCGACGACGCAGGCGACGGAGCTCACCGCGCGCGGCAAGGCCGACGCAGCGCGAGGCGACGCGGCGTCGGCGACGCGGCGCTACCTCGAGGCGATCCGGTTCGACGCGTCGTACGCGCCCGTCTACCTCGCGCTCGGACAGCTGTACGAGCAGACAGGCGCCCCGCGCGACGCCGAGCGCGCCTACGCGATGGGCATCGAGCACGTGGCCGGGTTCGTCGAGGCGCGCGTCGCGCGCGCGCACCTCGCCGTGCGGGGAAAGCGCTGGGGCGACGCGGCCGTCGATCTCGACGCCGCGAGCCGCGCGCGGCCGGACGATCTCGACCTCTTGCGCGAGCTCTTGCGTGCGTACAACGCCGCCGACGCTCAGCCGGCCGCGCTCGCGACGGCGCGGCGCATGGAGGCGACCGCCGCGCGCCTCGGCGACGCGACGGCCGCGAACGAGGCGCGCGTCCTCTCGCGCGCGCTCGCGCTGCTCGTCGGCGAAGCGGACCCCGTCGCGGCCGGTCGCGCGTCGAGGGGCGACGTCCGCCGCGCGCTCGCGTCGTTCGCTGCGCGCCCGCGCTGAGCCGCGGCGCGCGCGGGGCTCGATTCTTCGCGCTGCATGGACTAGCTGACGCCGAGATGACGCGACCTCTCCGCTCCGCTCGCAGCGCGTCCGGCTCGCGCGCGCGGCTGCCGTCGACGTTCGGCGATCTCCTCTCGAGCGTGCGCGTCGCGGTCGAGCGTCGCCTCTCGGCCCTGTGGACCAAGCAGCAGCGCGTCGCGAAGAAGCACGGCAAGGACGTCGTCGCGATGGTCGACACCGCGCGCGACCTCACGATGCGCGGCGGCAAGCGCTACCGCGCGGCGCT
>DASYCF010000883.1:0-4852 GCA_036500365.1 Byssovorax sp. | reverse complement strand
CGGCTCGCTCGAGATCGCCGGCGGCGCCGTGAAGTCGAGCCTCGCCGCGGGCGCCGCCGTCGAGATCACGCTCGAGCTCGATCGAGGCGGGCACCTCTCGGCGCGCGCGCTCGTGCCTTCGCTCGGTCAGGTCTTCGAAGAGGTCGCGCACCTGCTCGTGCCCGAGGCGACGCCCGAGGTGCTCGACCAGACCGTGGCGGCGATGCGCGGGCGCCTCGTCGAGCTGCGAGCCGACGCGATCCACCGCGACGCGCAGCGCACCATCGGCAAGCTCATGTTCGTCGAGTGCGCGCTCGCCGACGTCGAGGGCGAGATCGCGGCGGCGCGCGGCGGCGACGCCGACGCAGGGCAGAAGGCGCGCCGCACGCTGCTCGAGCTCGACGGCGCGCTCGAGGAGTGTGACGCCGACAAGCGCTGGCCCGAGCTCGACGCGAAGGCGCAGCAGACCGTCAGCAACGCGTCGATGTGGATCGGCGACCACGGCCTGCCCGCCGAGCAGCAGCTCTTCGCCGAGGCGGCCAAGGCGATCGAGCACGCGCGCGCGCAGCGCCAATCGGCCGAGCTCCAGCGCCAGCTCCGCGTCGTGCGGAACCTCTCGAGCGCCGCGTTCCGCCGGCACCCGAAGGCCTGGGAGTGGATGTTCGACGACGCCGCGTCCGAGGCCGACCAGGCGACCGACATCGTGCGCGCGCACGGGCTCGTGAAGCAGGGCCGCGCCGCGATCGAGAAGCGCGATCAGCAGACGCTGCGATCGGTGACGCAGGATCTGTGGAAGCTCTTGCCCGTCAGCGTGCAGCAGCGGCGGCTCGGCCACGACTCGGGCGTCCGATGAGCGCGCGCTTCCTCGAGAACCCGTTCTACGTGCTCGGCCTGCCGACCGACGCGCCGCAGACCGTCGTCGAGCGCGAGGGGCAGAAGCTCCTCGGCATGCTCGCGCTCGGCCTGAAGAGCGCGGCGAGGTACGCGACGCCCGCCGGCCCGGGCGAGCGCACCGAGGACAAGGTGCGGAGCGCGATGGCCGAGCTGCGCGATCCCAACAGGCGCCTCTCGCACGAGCTCTGGGCGCGCGTGGCCCCGCCGACGCGCGCGACCGACGAGGTCGACGACGCGAGGCCGGCGAGCGCCGCGGCGCCCTGGGCGAGCGCGCTCGAGGACCTCGGCTGGAGGCGCGCGTGATCCCCATCGGCCCGATCGTGGCGATCGTCGTGCGCGAGATCGTGCGGGCCCGCCGCCGGGCGAGCGGCGCGCCCGAGCGCGTCAGCGATCCGGCGACGTCGATCATGCTGCTCATCTGGATCTTCGTCGTCCCGATCGCGATCGGGCTCGGCGCGTTCATGCTCGCGGGCGGCGTGTTCGTCGCGCCGCTGCTCGTGATCGCGCTCGCGCTGCTGTTTCCGTGGACGGCGGCGCGGCTCGTCGGCGTGACGTTCGGATGGCCTCGCGTCGCGGCCTACGTCGCGACCGTGCCGTCGCTCGCGTTCGCGCGCGATCCGGCGGGCGGCGCGGCGATCGCGGCGGCCTGGGCGCTCTGCCGTCAGCGCGTCGTCGACGACGCCGACGCGGAGTGGGTCGGCCTCCGCGTCGCCAGGCTCGCGCCGATGCGGGGCGCGGGCCTCGTCGCGGCGGGGCTCCTCGCCGAAGCGCGCGGCGACCGCGCGGCCGCGCGTGTGTTGCTCGCGGGCGCGCGCGAGCTCGACCGACGCGCGTTGCCCGACGCCGCGCGGCGCATCGCGGCGGACTGGCTCGCGGCGGACGCGGCGGCGCGCGGCGCGTGGCGCGAGCTCGCTGCCGCCGTGGATCCCGGCCCGTTCGGCGGTCGCCAGGCCTGGCTCCTCGCCGGCGTCGCGCGCGCGCTCCTCCTCGAGCCGGACGCGCCGCGCGGCGCGTGGATGTGGGCGCGCTGGCTCGTCGCGCCCTACCGCGCGGCGTCGAAGCCCGTGGTCGACCGCGCGCTCGCCGCGCTCGACGGCGCGTTCCTCTCCGACGACGGACGCACCGAAGACGACGCACACGCCGTCGTCGTGCCGCCCGATCTCGACGCGCTCGGTCGCGCGATGACGCTGCACGCCGCCGTCGTCGAGCGCGCCGCGGGGGACGACGCCGCGGCGCGCCTCCACCCGAGCGATCTGCGCGCGGCCGCGCACGCCTGGGACGAGGCCCTCGACGGCGACGCGGTCGCGCGCGCGCTCGAGGGGCGAGCGGCGGCGATCGGCGGCGGGGATCCACGCGCGGCGATCGCGCGGCTGCGTGAAGACGTCGACGCCGATCTGCTCGACGTGACCCTCCGCGCGCGCGTCCCGCTCGCCCTCCTCGCCGGCGGAGGCGGCACGACGACGCGCGTGCGCGCCGCCGCGCGCGACCGGCTGCTCCGCGACTTCGAGGCCGCGTCGGAGGCGCTGCGCCGCCGCACCGACGAGCGCCGCGCGCTCCCCGGCCCCGACGAGTGGCGCGAGTTCGACGCGCTCGTCCGGCTCCACGCGCGTGGCGTCGCGGCCGCCGGCGACGAGTTCCGCACGCTCGCGTTCTACACGCTGAACCTCGACGCGACGCACCTCGCCGTGTGGCTCCACAACGAGCGCAAGGAGGTCGCGCTCGCGAACGCCGTCTTCCGCTTCTGCCTGACCGAAGCAGAGGCCGTCGGCGACGAGGCGGCGACGGCGCTCCAGCGCAAGAACGTTCAGTGCGGCTTCTGACCTCGCGGGGCGTGGCAGAAAGTATTCAAGGAGCTCGCCTCGAACGGGCGTACACAAGCGCGATGTCGGGCCTCGCCGCGCGTGCACTCGGCGTCGTCGCGTGCGTGGCCGCCGCGCTCGCGCCGGCCGTCGCGCGCGCCGAACCGCCGCCGGCGACCGGTCCCGGCTACGAGCCGTGGACGGACAACGACCCTCCCGCGCCGAACGAGCGATACGCCATCGGCGACTTCGGCGTGCGCGCCGGCGCCGAGTACCGCGCGCAGGTCATCGCCGTCGTGCCCATCGCGCTGAGCTCGACCGTCGGCGAGAACGCCACGTGGCTCGAGCACCGGCTGCGCCTCGACGCAACCGTCGACTACAAGGACAAGATCCGGATCGTCGCGTCGACCGACGCGCTCGACGGCGTGCTCTGGGGCGACAACGGCACGTTCGGCAGCGACCCCTCGTCGCTCGCGGGCACCAACGTCGCGGCGCGAAACCCCAACGAGACGACGCCGTGCATCGCGCTGCGCGGCGGCGACCCGCTGCAGGCGGGCTCGTACGGGTACATGCCGTGCTCGTCGGCGCCGATGACGTTCCGCAAGGCGTACGGCGAGGTGCTGCTCCCGTTCGGCCTCCTGCGCGTCGGCCGCCAGCCCGTCGCGCCCGGGACCGGCGTGCAGTCGGCCGACGGCGACGGCCGGCCGAACCGCTTCGGCGTGAGCGGCACCGGCTCCATCGTCGATCGCGCGCTGTTCGCGACGAAGCCGCTCGAGGCGTTCAAGCCCGAGGGCGAGCGCGACACGAGCGAGGACGGGCTCGTCGCCGCGATCGCCTACGACCGGCTCGTCACCGACAGCCCGAGCGACGGCACGCAGGCGGTCAATCAGATCGACGCCGCGCTCCGCTTCCGCGCGCCGAAGCTCGGCCCGATGCGCGACGCGTTCGCGAACCTCTATTACGTGCACCGCTGGGACGGTCAGTACCAGACGAGCATCAACGGCCTCGGCGCGCGCGCGGCGATGCGCCTCGGCGACTTCCGCGCGGGCTTCGACGTCGTGCTCAACACGGGATCTACGCAGGAGATCTCCGCCGCTTACCGCGTGATCTCCAATGATCCGATCGTCAATCAGCCCATCTTGCAGGGCGGCGGCCGCGTGACGGCGCGGTACGACAAGCGCCTCTGGGGCGTCTACCTCGAGGCCGACTACGCATCGGGCGACGCCGATCCGCAGGTGAAGACGCCGCTCACGCAGTTCGTCTGGGCGTACGACGACAACGTGGGGCTGCTCCTCTTCAAGCGGGTGCTCGCGTACCAGACGGCGCGCTCGTCGGCGGCCGCGGTCGAGCTCTTGAAACGCCTCGGCGCGACCACGTTCCCCGCTGCCGAGATCGACACGCACGGCGCCTTCACCGACGCGATCGCGCTGTTTCCGCAGGTCGACTTCCACCCGCACAAGACGGTGCTGCTCCGCGGCGGCGTGCTCGTCGCGTGGGCGGCGCAGAAGCTCATCGACCCGGTCGCGAGCCTCAAGGCGCGCGACGGCGTGTCGATTCAAGACGATCTCGTGAACTACGTCGGCGGCAAGCCCGGCAGCTTCTACGGCGTCGAGCTCGATGGTCGCTTCCAGTGGCGCTTCATGGAGCACTTCGCGTTCGATCTCGAGGGCGCAGTCCTCTTCCCCGGCGACGCCCTGCAAGACGTCGACGGCTACGCCGTGCGCTCGAGCCTCGTGCAGGCGCGGACCACCTTCTTCCTCTGAGCGATTGCCATGCTCGAACGCGTCCTCGCACTCTCGATCTCGCTCGTCGCGGCGGCCGGGTGCGCGCAGTTCGACGGTCCTCCGGAGCCGTCGATCCGCGGCCTCGTCGACGGGCTGCTCGACGACGCGAAGGCGCCCATCGTCGTCGACTTCAGCCGCGCCGTGGACGAGAGCACGCTCACGTTCGAGATCGCCCCGTACACGGTCGACGCCGAGGGCAACCTGCCCGACGAGGACGACGACCCGAACACCGACCTGGCGCCGATGTTCTCGTACTTGCCTGGCTTTCCCATCGATGGAACGGGCGCGTTCGGCGACGGCGACACGAGCTTCTCCGCGCAGCCCGACGCGACCCCGCCCGTCGGCCCGCGCCTCGTCGTGCTCGTCGAGCCCGGGCTCGCGAGCACCGACGGCGTC
>DASYCF010000882.1:0-4134 GCA_036500365.1 Byssovorax sp. | reverse complement strand
CGTCGTGTCCGTCTCGTGGCCGATCGCGCTCACCGTGGGCACGCGGCACGACGCGACGAGCCGCACGAGGGCCTCGTCGTGGAACACGGCGAGGTCGTCGGACGAGCCGCCGCCGCGCGCGAGCACGATGACCTCGACCTCGGGGTGCCGCGCGAGCGCCGAGAGCGCTCGGCCGATGCGTAGCGCCGCGTTCGGCCCCTGCACGGGCGCGCGCGCGAGCACGATGCGCACGGCCGCGCGGCGGAACGCGACCTTCACGATGTCGTGGATCGCCGCGCCGTCGCCGCTGGTCACGACGCCGACGACGCGCGGGTGGGCGGGCAGCGCGCGCTTCTTCTCGCGGGCGAAGAGCCCCTCGGCGGCGAGCTTGTCGCGCAGGCGCTCGAGCGCCTCGAGCAGCGCGCCGCGGCCGAGCGGGCGCGCGGCGTCGACGGCGAACTGGAGCCTTCCGCGCGACGCGTAGACCGTCGCGCGCCCGCCGACGACGACGCGCGCCCCGTCGACGAGGAGCTCTCGCGCGCGCAGCGACAGCGCGGTTCGATAGACGACACAATCGATCGACGCGTCCTCGTCCTCGTCCTTCAACGTGAAATAGAGATGTCCGCTCGACGCGTCGCGCGCCGCGCCGACCTCGCCCGACACGAGCACGCGGCCGAGCCCCTCGACCGCGGACCTCACGCGACGGTCGAGCTCGCCCACGCCGAGCGGCTGCACCTCGCGGCGCGGCTCGCCGTCGGTTGGTGTCGCGGTGAGCGGTCCGCGCGTCGATTGCACGCACGAGAAGTAACGCGGCGAGCGGCCGGGGGAAAGAAACGTCGGGTGCGCGGATCGCCGGGCCGCGGGTTGCAGCGCCGGGCGACCTACGCGACGGCACCGCATGCAGATCTCGCTCGCCGACGGCACCCGGGTCGCGTCGCTTCGGTGGGCGGCGCCCGTGCAGCAGAAGACCGCGCGCTCGTACGACACGCTCGACGAGGGGCGGCACGCGCTGTGGACGCAGGCGCTGCGCGTTCTGCCGGACGGCGACCTGCGCGTCGGGGGCGACGGCGCCGCGTTCTTTCGATCGGCCCCCGGCTTCCAGGACTCTGCCCGCGTGGAGCACGCGCCCGACGGCGGCATCTTCGCCATCATGCAGCCAAAGCGCGGGCGCTCGGCCGTCGAGCACCACGCGCGCGGCGAGGAGCGGGTGCTCGGCCGCATCAAGCACCAGGGCGCCGACATCCGCACCGCGCTGCTCGCCGACGGGTCGCTCGTCGTCCTCCTGTTCGACGCGAAGCGGCGCGGCGGCCCGGTCGGCCTCTACCGCGCGCGCTCCGAGGGAAAGGGCTCGCTCGAGGTGCTCCAACCGTTCGAGGCGACGACGGACGCCATGCGCGAGGTCGTCGCCGTCGGCCGGCGCAACTTCCTCGTGCCGTCGCCGCGCGGCGTCTGGTTCGTGACCGGCAGCGACCACCCGCTCGTGCCGGGCGTCTGGCCGCCCATCCACGTCTACTCGTTCGAGCTCGTCGGCGAGCGGCTCGAGCTCACGCGACCGCCGTTCGCCCTCCCGCAGGAGAGGTTCGATCGCCCGTTCGGCGCCTGCGCGATCGCGGGGCTCCTCGCCATCGGCACGAACGGCGCGTCGATCGGGATCACGCTCACCGACGGCGTCGACGCGCAGCGGGCCGAGGGCTCGATCGGCGGACCGCGGAGCCCGTTCCTCGCGCACGGCCTCGTCGCGACGCCCCGCGGCGACGCGCTGATCGTCGCGCTCGGCGGAGGAATCGGGCGGTGCGAGCTCGTGCGCGAGGGCGACCCGCGCCTCGCCGAGCCGCCCTACGTGGAGCCCAAACCCGTACCGGAGGACGAGCTGCCGCCGCCCCCGCCGCCCCCGCGTCGCAAGCTCGAGGACGTCGTCGACCGCGTGCGGCTCCTGCACGTCATCCACGTGATCAGCGCGCTGCACTTCGGCGCCGCCGACCACTTCGCCTTCGAAGGTGACCGCGTGCGCGGGCGCTTCCACGCGTTCGACGGCTCGGGCAACCACCTCGCCATCGGCTGGGACGAGGGCGGCGTGGTCGTCTGCTCCTACGACCACGACGGCGGCGAGCTCGACAAAACCATCGTGAAGGAGTTCTGGGCCGACCTCGCCGACGACCGCCGCAAGCTCGGCAAGGCGCTCGCGCGCTGGAAGCCGCCGATCAACGGCGCCGCGTGGTTCTCCGCCGCCGACGACACCGACGGCACCGCGGGCTTCTCGGAGTTCGCGCGCTGGCTCCGCAACCGCGACGACCGGGCCGTGCAAGCGAACTGGAAGGAGCGCCACTCGATCTCGGACGCCCAGCTCGACCTCGCGCGATGGCTCGTCCGCGCGAGCGCGACCGGTCGCCACACGCTCACCGACGCCGAGGCCGCGATCGCGCTCGAGCACCCCGAAGGCGGCGCGTCGCCGAACGCGTTCGCGATCGACGCGGCGCGCAAGCACCTGCGCGCCGTCGGCGTCGACTGGCCGTGACCTGCCGCGCCGGCGCGCCCGCGGCGCGATACGTTCGCCGCAGCCCCAATCGCCGCAGCGCCGCACCCGGGGGCGCGGGAGAATTCCATGCGTGGTTCTGTCGTGTTCACTCCAATCGCCGTCGCCGTGCTCACTGCCTGCTCGCCAGACGTGACGGACGTCCGCGCCGAGGCCGCGGGTGCGACGGGCAGCGGCGGCCATCCGACGCAGGGAGCAGGTGGCGCGAGCGGCGCGACGTCGACCTCCGGTACCGGCGCCGGCGGCGGCAGCTTGGGCGGCAACCGCGTGATCACCGCCGACACCGACGGCGATCGACTCGTCACCGGCGTCATCCCGGCGATCACCAACAAGCTCGTCGACGGACCGTTCGTCCTCACGGACGCATGCGGCGAAGGCGGCCTCGGGCTCTACCTCGTCCACGCCACGGGCTGCTCGGCGCAGTCGGCGGGGCAAGCGGTGACGGTCGGCGGGAGCGCCCGCGAGTCCCACGGGATGCGCGTCTTCGTTCCGTCGGGCTGGGTGCTCTGCAACGGCTACAGCGGATCGGGCACGTTCAGCGGCTTCCGGCCCTATTGAGCGGCTGATGCTGGGCGGCGGGCTGCGGCTCGCGGCGGAACGGCGAGACGAGCTCGCCGACGAGGGACGTCGGCGTCCGATCGCGCACCCCGAACGACGTCGGCTGCGCGCCGCGCGGCATGTGGAACGTGCCGAACATCAGGTCCCAGATCGGGAACAGGTTCGCGAAGTTCTTGTCGCGCAGGGCGGGGTCGTCCGCGTGGTGCCAGCGGTGGAAGCGCGGGCTCGCGAGGACGTAGCGCAGCGGCCCGAAGTCCCACGACACGTTCGCGTGGAGCGCGACGGCGTAGAGCGCGAAGACGGGCGCGACGGCGGCGACCGGCTTGCCGCGGAAGCCGAGCAGGAACAGCGGCACGACCTGGAAGAGGCGCGTCACGATCTCGTTCAGCGGGTGGTTTCGGCTCGCCGAGAGCCAGTCGAGCTCGCGCGTCGCGTGGTGGACCACGTGCACGCGCCACAGCGGCCGCGCGTGGAGGGCGCGGTGCGTCCAGTAGCCGAGCAGATCGCCGACGAGCAGCATGAGGACGAACGCGAGCGGCGCTGGCAGCGTCGTGACCCAGGTCGGGCGCGCCTCGATCCACGCGCGCGTGGCGCCGTCGCCCGTCGGCGCGCCGAGCGCGAGCGCGGCCATCGCGACGGCGACGACCACCGACGCCTCGGTCATCGCGCGGCCGACGCTCGCGTTGAAGCACCACCACGTCACGTCGGCGCCGAGCCCGCGGCGCCGCCACCACCGCGGCCCCGGGAGCGCCGGCCAGCGCGCCTCGACGAACGAGAACAGCGCCGCGCCGATCGCGAGCGACCCGAGGACGGCGAGCACGTAGCGCAGCATCGTCGGCGCCGACGAGTCTAGCGCCGCCGCGCCAGCGCCGAGGCCTGTGGCAGCTCCTGGGCGCCGTCACGACTCGACGCCTACTCCTCGAGGCAGCCACCGAGGTCGTCGCTGCCACGCGGCCGGGTAGCGCGCCTGCGCGCGCCGTGGAACGCTGCCCGACGTGAGCGCCGCCGCCCCGACCCGCTGCTCGTTCGAAGGGTATCTGACCGCCGAGGTCGACTCCGAAGAG
>DASYCF010000881.1:0-2455 GCA_036500365.1 Byssovorax sp. | reverse complement strand
GCGCGGCCGCACCGGAATCCTCAAGGTGCACACGCGCAAAGTGCCGCTGGGGCCCGACGTCGACCTCGAGCGCGTCTCGCGCGGCACGCCGGGCTTCTCCGGCGCCGACCTCGAGAACCTCGTCAACGAGGCCGCCCTCCTCGCCGCGCGTCAAGACAAGGACGTCGTCGGGATGGGCGACTTCGAGATGGCCAAGGACAAGGTCCTGATGGGCGCCGAGCGCCGCAGCATGGTCATCAGCGAGCAGGAGAAGACGACGACCGCCTACCACGAGGCGGGCCACACGCTGGTCGCGAAGCTCCTCGAGGCGAACGCCGACCCGGTGCACAAGGTGACGATCATCCCGCGCGGGCCCGCGCTCGGCATCACGCAGCAGCTCCCGAAGGAGGACCGGCTCTCGATCTCGCGTGACTTCGCCAAGGCGCGGCTCGCCGTGCTCATGGGCGGCCGCGTCGCCGAGGAGATCATCTTCGGCCAGTTCACGACGGGCGCCGGCAACGACATCAAGCAGGCGTCGGGCCTCGCGCGCCGCATGGTGACCGAGTTCGGCATGAGCGACGTCATCGGCCCCATCTCGTACGCCGGCAACGACGAGGAGAACGTGTTCCTCGGCCGCGACATCACGAGCCGCCGCCGCGACTACTCCGAGGTCGTCGCGAACCAGATCGACGACGAGGTCCGCAAGTTCATCCTCGCGGCGCACGCCGAGGCGAGCACCCTCCTCGCCGAGCGCCGCGACCTGCTCGAGAAGCTCGCCCAGGCGCTGCTCGAGCGCGAGACGCTCGACGGCAGCGAGGTCGACCTCATCGTGCAGGGCAAGGATCTGCCCCCGCAGTCGAAGGTCATCATCCCGTCGTACAGCGAGCGCGACAAGGCCGCGAAGGACAAGCGCCGCGCCGCGAGCATCTTCGGCGCGCCCAAGCCTGCTCCGTCCACGTGATCGGCGATGGGGGCTCCGCCCCCAAACCCCCGCCGGGATCGCGTCGACGCGATCGCGTTGATGGGATGTGGCGCTGACCCTGCCAAGAGGAACCAGCTCCACTTGGGCGTCCTCCAAGACCGGCTCCGCTAGCGTCCTCGGCACGACGATCTGAGGCGAAGGCGATCGGCGCGCAGACGGGTCCGATCGCGGTGGCGCCGCGCGGAAGCGCACTCCAGTGGGCTGAGCACGGCGCTGCCGCGAGCGGGCCCGTATGTGCGCCGAGCGACCGCCTCAGGAGGAGCGGAGGTGGCCGATGAGGGTGCGGATGACGCCGCGGGCTAGCTCGGGGGACTCGTCGAGCAGGGCCTCGAACTGCTCGCGGGGGATGCGCAGGAGGCGGCTCGGCTCGACGGCGACGATGGTCGCTGCGCGCGGCGCGCCGTCGAGCAGCGCGAGCTCGCCGAACGCGGCGCCGGCGCCGATCGTCCACTTCTCCACGCCGCCCCGCTCGATGGCGAGCTTGCCGGACTCGACGACGAAGAGCGCGTCGCCCGGGTCGCCCTCGCGGACGATGGCGTCTGCCGAAGCTGCGTCCACCGGCTGCGCGATCTCGGCGACGGGGTAGAGCTCCTCGCCCGAGAGTCCTGCGAAGAGCTTGGACCCGCGCAGCGCGAGGACCCGCTGGAGCACGGGCGCCATCGGGTCGTTCTCGGCGAGCTTCTTCGAGTCGAATTTCTCGCACTTCGCGAGCCAGCCGTCGGCGGCCTGCGCGTCGACGAGGACGGTGCCGAACGCGCGCGCCGGGTTCTTCGATTTCGCGGACGGCGCGCGCGGCGCGCTGCCCTCGCGCGGGAGATCGTCGAGCAGACCGACGATGCGCGCCGCGAGGGCGCTCGGCAGGATGTTCTCGAGGAGCTCGAGCGCGTGGTTGCGATCGCGGCCCTCACGCGCGAGCGCGATGCGCGCCTGCGCGATGAGCGGGCGATCCCCGAGCACCGACGCGAGGTCGAGCACGCGCGCCGCGGTCTCGCCGACGCGGTGCAGGAGCTCCGCGCGATAGAGGCCGGGCGGCGCGACGATGCTGGCGCCGACGAGCGCCTCCGCGTAGCGCACGGTGAGGTCCATCGCGCCGAGCACCACGCCTTCGTCGATGCGGCCGGCGAACTTGGTGGAGACGGTCGCGAACGAGCGGGCGACGGCGTTGCGCGCGCGGTAGCCGAGGTCGCCGAAGCGCTCGAGCACGCGCGCGCACGCCTCCGGGCCGAGCCGCGCGAGCACGCGCGCCGCGCGGATGGTGCCGGTCACGCTGCGCTCGCTCGCGACGGCGGTCGGCAAGATCGCCTTCTCGCCCCGCGTCGTCGGCAAGGCGGCGAGCAGATCGTTGGCGGCGCGCGGGCCGGCGAGGGCGAGCGCGCGCGCCGCGGCACGGACGTGGGGGCCCGTCGACAGCCGCGCGACGAGCGTGCTGATGGCGCCCTGCGCGTCGATGAGCACGGCGGCGCGCGCGGCCTCGGCGAAGACCGCCGCGTCGTC
>DASYCF010000880.1:0-6839 GCA_036500365.1 Byssovorax sp. | reverse complement strand
ACGGGATCTTCGCCTCGACGGTGTAGCCGTGGTCCTGGTCGGAGTCGTCGTCGATCGTCCCGTGCACTTGGACGGCGCTCGTGAGCTGCGCGCTCCACTCCTCGTGGCCGAAGGGGCCCTTGCCGTTCCCGTTCGGCGAGTTGTAGTCGTCGTACTGGGTGTCGAAGACGAGGTTCTGCGGGTTGATCTGGATCTCGTAGTAGTCCTTGTTGTCGCCGTCGCCGTCGGGGTCGAGCATCATCTCGCAGGTGTCCTTCTCCCAGAGGTGCGCGTCCTTGGCGTCTTTCGGCCAGCCGCCGCGCACGTGGCGATCGCTGACCTCGAAGCCGACGTAGAGGAAGGTCGAATCCCAGAGGAGGCGCGCGCTGCCTTGGGCGGGGAGGTTCGGGTTGTCCTTGCCGCTCCCGACGTCGACGAACGGGCCGGCGACCGCCGCGCGCTTCCACGCCTCTTCGCCGAGCGAGCCGTCGACGGTGATGACGTCGCTCGGATCGAGCTTCACCGCGTCGAGGTCTTTGATCGGCTGGTTCCTCGACGAAGGGATGACGTTCATCCGCGCGACGTCGGCCTCGCCGTTCTTCACCGTCTTGCCGTCGTCGACCAGCAGGCGATCGGCGCCCTTGAAGACGCCGACCGCGAGGACGACCTGCGCCGGCGCGCTCTCGGGGATCGTGAAGTCGAGCTCGTCCTTGAAGTACTTGTTGGTCTCCCAGACGCTCGGCGGGAGCGGCTGGCCGCTGACTCCATCCATGTGGCGGAGCGGTCCGGACGCGTCGAGGTTCGCCACCAAGGCGCCGCTCGGGGTGTTGAGGTGCGCGAACAGTTGATAGCCGTCGCCGACGCGAGCGAGCGCGTGCCAGAGGATCGTCGCGTGGATCTTCGAGCCGGCGGGGTAGCGCGCCATCCGCGGCGACACGTCGACCGCGACGATCTCGACCTTGTGATCGAAATCGATCTTGTGCATCGACATCCCCGGCGGCACCTCGTCGAGGATGTACGGCTTCAGCATCGCCTTCTGCTCGGCGGTGAGCTTCGGCGGCCCGTTGCAGGCGGACGCCGCGATCACGAAGGCCGCGATCGCGACGACGGCGCGCTTCACTTCCTGCCCTTCTTCCGGGCGTCGCGTTCGCGCTTTCGCTGGTTCTTCTTGGCGTTGCGCTCGGCGGGGGAGAGCGTCTTCATCTTGGTCATGCTCGGCGCTTCGGCGCCGCCGCCCATGCCGGGCATCCCGCCGGCGCCGCCCATCATCTTCTTGAGGTTCTTCGCCATCGCCATCTGCTTCATGCCGGGGATCTTCCCCATCATGCCGAGGTTCTGGCCGAGCCCGCCCATCATCTGCTTCATGAAGAGGAACTTCTGCACGAGCTCGCTCACGGCCTCGGGCTTCGAGCCGGAGCCCTTCGCGACGCGCTCGACGCGCTTCGGCTCGCGGACGAGCGAGTAGACGTCGCGCTTCTCGAACTTCGTCATCGACTGGATCATCGCCTCGATCCGCACGAGCTCGCGGTCGTCGAGGTTCACGTCGGCGGGCATGCCGCCGGGGAACATGCCGCCGAGCGGGAGCTTGTCGACGAGGTCCTTCAGCGAGCCCATCTTCTGGATCATGCGGACCTGCTCGAGGAAATCCTCGAGCGTGAAGTCGCCCGACATGAGGCGCGCGGCGTCCTCCTCGGCCTTCTTCTGGTCGATGACTTCTTCGAAGTTCTGCATGAGGCCGACGACGTCGCCCATGCCGAGGATGCGGCTCGCCATGCCGTCGGCGCGGAAGGGCTCGAGCTTGTCGGTGCCCTCGCCCATGCCGGCGAACAGGATCGGCGCGCCGGTGACCTCCTTGATCGAGAGCGCCGCGCCGCCGCGCGCGTCGCCGTCGAGCTTGGTCAAGATGACGCCCGTCACCGCGAGGCGGTCGTTGAAGGCGCGGCTCGTCTTCACGGCGTCCTGGCCGATCATCGCGTCGACGACGAGGAAGATGTCGTCGGGCTTGGTGCGCTCCTTGATGTCGGCGAGCTCCTGCATGAGCGGCTCGTCGATCGCGAGGCGGCCCGCGGTGTCGTAGACGACGACGTCGCAGCCGAGCCTCTTCGCCTCGTCCTTCGCCTGCGCGCAGATCTCGACGGGCGAGGCGCCCGGCACGTTGAAAACGGGGAGCTTGAGCTGCGCGCCGAGGACCTTGAGCTGATCGACGGCGGCCGGGCGCTGCATGTCGGCGGCGACGAGCAGCGGCTTCTTGCCCTCCTTCGAGGCCCAGCGCGCGAGCTTCGCGCACGTGGTCGTCTTTCCGGCGCCCTGGAGGCCGACCATCATGATGCCGGTGACGCCGCTCGCCGCGAAGGTGACGGGCTCACCCTCGTGGTCCATCATCTCCTCGAGCTCGTCGCTGCAGATCTTGATGAAGAGCTCGCTCGCGCCGACCTGGTGCGTCTCGCCCTGGGCCTTCACGCGCGACTGAAGCGTCTGGCCGATGGCCTTCGCCTTCACGCGGGCGAGGAACGCCTTCACGACGCCGAGCTCGACGTCGGCCTCGATGAGGCTCACGCGCACCTCGCGCAGCGCGGCGTCGACGTTCGACTCCGTGAGTTCGGTGAGGCCGGCGAGGCGGTTTCGAGCCTGGCGGAAGCCCTTGGTGAGCGTGTCGAACATGGCGCGGCGTTCCTAGCACACCGGCCGGGCCGCTTCTCCCGGGCGCGCGCGGCCTAGCGATGAACCGCGACGACCAGCGCGCCGGACGCCGCGTTGCACTCGGTCATCGCCGCCTCCGCGTCGGTGAGCTTGCGCTCGACCGCGCCCACGTCGGCCGCGCCCGCGTCCGTCGACCTCGCGAGCGCGAGCATCGCCTTGCCGTCGAGGAGCAGCGTGTACGCGAGCGCGCAGCTGTCCCGCGCGCGCTGCCCCTCGGGGGTCTCGGCCGAGGTCGCCTTCAAATCGACGACGCGCGCGCGCCGCCCCGCGTCGTCGGCGCTGGGCGCGTCGCGCAGCCGGTCGAGCGCCGCGCGCACCGCCGCGTCGCTCACGCGCTCGGGCGAGCGCGCGCACCCCGCCACGAGCAGAAGGAACGCGGGCACCACAGCCGTCAGGCCGAAGCGAGCGCGCTCGGGCTCGGCAGCGAGGTGAGGTCGCTCCCACACGTAGAAAAGATGACCGAGCGAAGCGAGGTCGGGGTTTGGGGCGGCTCGCGGCCCCATCGTAGATATCAATCCACCGGCTTGGGCGGCGGACCCATCTGGATGCGCTCGCCGATGTACGAGCCGATGAGCGTGAACATCACGCCGATCGCCGCGAGGATCACGTACATGAAGAGCGGCATCGTGCGGACCGTCTGCGTCCGCGCCAGGTAGAACACCGTCGGGATCGCGACGAGGAACGACGCGACGACGGGCTCGATGAACGTCTTTCCGGGCGAGATCATGCCGAGGAGCATGCCGCCGACGAACCAGACGGGGATCGAGATGACCATCCCGTTCGAGCCCTCGAAATCGAGCGCGCTCACGACCATCGGCAGGCCGACGACGAGCGCGGCCGTGAGCACGGCCTGCACGAGCAGCGCGATGAGCATCCAGATGAGGCTGAAGCCCTCCTGCTGGTAGCGGCGCGCGCGGTCCATCTCCGCGCTGCGCGTCGGCTTGAGCGAGTCCATCGTCGCGCCGCACGAGACGCAGCGGCCGTTCGTGGGCGGCGGCGCGTTCTTGTGCCCGCACGAGGGGCAGATGACGGAAGTCTTCGCGGCGGCGGCCATGGGTTCCGTTCTTGTCACGACGAGGCCGCAACTCGGCCAGGTGGGGACGCTAGGCTAGGCAAGGCGCGCCGCTGGGGCAAGTCGGGCCGCGTCCGGGGCCGGGAACCCCGCGTCGTTCGGAGTGTCGGTCCTCCGAGAAGGCCGCAGGTCGGCCGCCCCGCCGCGCCTCGCGTACTATACTGCCCTCGCCGTGACGTCCTCGCCTTCCATGGTCGACGCGCCTGCTCCGCCGGACCCCGGCGGCTCGCGCGGCCTCGCGCTCGATCCCGAGCTCGCGGCGCTCCCGGCGCCCCCTCGGCGCGAGCGCACGGTGACCATCGGCCTCATGGCGCTGACGGCGCTCGCCGCGGCGTGGATGAGCTACGCCCTCGTCGGCGAGGCGAAATATGCCCTCCAGCCAGGCCACCCGGTCGAGGTCGGTGAGCTCGCGGCCTTTCACCCGCACGCGGACGAGGCGAACGAGTACGTGCGCGGCGCCGGGCTCCTCGGGACCACGGGGGCCGTGCGGTACGGCCGCGCGGCCGACGGCGACTCGTTCCGCCTCGCGCCCGTGGCCGGGAACGACAAACTGTGGGTCGAGATCCGCGTCCCCGAGGGGTTCGAGGGCCCGCGCTTCGTCCCGCCGACGTCGTTCGCAGGGCGCCTCGTCCCGTTCAGGCGGGCCGGCGTGCGCCACGTCGGGCTGAGCGACGCCGTCGCCGATCAGACGGGCAAGGCGGTGCCGGCCGACGCTTGGCTCGTCATCGACGGCTCGTCGCCCCGCACGTCGCGCTGGGCCGTCGCGCTCGCGGCGCTGGCGGCGATCTTCGTCGCGTGGAACCTCGGCGGCATCGCCCGGATCCTCACGTCGGTGCGCGACGAACCCGCGTCTTGACGCTTGCGCCGCCGCGCACCACCATCCGCGGCCCGAAGATGCCGAAGGTTCACTTCATCAACGAGGCGCGCACGACCGAGGTCGCGCCGGGCCGCACGATTCAAGACATCGCGGCCGAGCTCGGCATCCCCGTGTGCCGAGAGGAGTTCGTCGGCACCGGCATCGGCGACAAGACCGTGTGGGTGAAGGGCGAAGAGGGCGCGCTCTCCCCGCCGGACTTCTGGGAGCGCCGCAACGGCGCCAGGGGCATGAAGCGCTTCGCCGACAAGGCGCGCGTGCTCGGCGACGTCGAGGTGTGGACGCAGGCGGCCATCGGCGATCGCCTGCGGTCGCCGCGCCCGGTCGACGCGCCGCCGCGGCCTCGCTTCGACCCCGAGGCGCAGCGCCTCGGCGTCAGCGCCGCCGGCACCGCCGCGTTCCCGTATGGCAACCCGCTCGCCGTCGGCAAGGGCGAGCGCGACGCGATCGCGCGCAACACCGGCAAGCCGAAGAAAGCCGGCGCCGCCGCCGCCGCCGAGCCCGAGGAAGACGACGAGGAGAGCGACACCGAATGACCGCCGGCGCCGACGCGCTCATCGTCGGCGGCGGGGTCATCGGTCTCTCGATCGCGCTTCGCCTCGCGGGAGACGGCGCGCGCGTCACGATCCTCGACGCGGGCGCCGCGCGTCCGCCGGCTTCGCTCGCCGCCGCCGGGATCCTGGGCGCGCAGGTCGAGTCGCACGGTGACGGCCCGCTCACGCGCCTCTGCGTCGCGAGCCGCGAGCGATTTCCCGCGTTCGTCGCGCGCGTCGAGGCGGCCAGCGGCCTCGACGTCGAGCTGCGCGCGTGCGGCGCGCTCGTGCCTGCGTTCGACGCGTCGGGCGAGGCGTCGCTCGACAGGGCCGCGCGCTGGCAGCGCGCCGCCGGGCTCCAGGTCGAGGAGCTCACTGCCGGCGAGGCGCGCGACATGGAGCCCTCGCTATCGCCGAACGTCACGCGGGCGCTGCGCTTTCCGCGAGATGGACGCGTCGATCCGCGCGCGCTCGTCGGCGCCCTCGCCCGCGCGTGCGAGCTCGCCGGGGTCGTGACGCGCCCTGGCGTCGCGGCGCGCCTCTCTCGGACGTCGAGTCGCGCCGACGATGCCGTGTCTGGCGTCGTCCTCGACGACGGCGGCCACGTCGAGTCGAGCCTCGTGGTCCTGTGTGCAGGGAGCTGGTCGTCGCTCGTCGGCGCCTCGGGCCTCGAGGCGGCGGCCGTCGAGCCCGTGCGCGGCCAGATGCTCGAGCTCGCGGCGCCGGGGCTGGTTCGCGGCGTCGTCGTCGCCTCCGACGTGTACCTCTCGCCGCGCGACGACGGTCGCGTCCTCGTCGGTTCGACCGTCGAGCGCGCCGGTTACGACGCGCGCGTCACAGCCTCCGCGGCCCGCGACCTCTTGAGCGCTGCGCTGCGCGTCGCCCCCGCGCTCGAGCGGGCCGCGTTCACGAGCGCGTGGGCGGGTCTGCGGCCGCGCGCGCGTCGCGATCTGCCGCTCCTCGGCCGCGGGGCCTCGCCCGGCCTCCTGTTCGCGACCGGGCACTTTCGGAACGGCGTCTTGCTGTCGGCGATCACGGCGGACGTCGTGCTCGCGCTGGCGACCGGCGCGCCGTCGCCCGTCGATCTCGCGCCGTTCGATCCGACGCGCTCAGAATGACAACGTGACGCGCGCGCCCGCGCCCGTCGACGCGACGGCGAGGCGCGGCGCGCTCGCCCAGGCTGCCTTCGGCGACGCGGAGCCCGCGCTGATCTTGGACTCGCTGGAGCCGAGGACGAACAGCGTGACGCCGCCGCCGATCGCGGCGACGCCGAGCGCGATCGACGCGGCCGCGAAGCCGTTGCCGAGCACGCCGGGGAAGCTCTGGCTGCACGAGAAGCAGCCCGCGGGGTCGGTGCGCCGGTCGACGAGGGTGGCGACGCCGAGGCCCGCCGCGGCGGCGCCGAGGGTGCCCATCACGACCCCGCCGACGAGGAGCGACGCGTTCTTGCGCGGCGGGGAAGGATCGGGCGCGAACGCCTCCGGCGGAGCGGCGAGCGCCGGATCGGCGAGCGCGGGCGCGCCGTCGGCCTCGAGCGTGACGGCGGCGCTCGACTCGCTGGCGCGCGCGACGCCGCTCCGTGACTCCTCTGCCAGGGCTGTCGACGCGACGGCGAACGCAGCGCCGGCGGCGGCAATCATGATCCCACCCCGAACGCAAGAGAAACAGCTCGGCATGGCCG
>DASYCF010000879.1:0-6477 GCA_036500365.1 Byssovorax sp. | reverse complement strand
CCGACGCGCGCGCCGCGTGGGCGGGCGCGACGAGCTCGCCCACGAGATCGCGCGACCACGCGAGCAGGCGCCGCGCGACGCGCGCCCGCGCTCCCGGCGCGTCGTCGAGCCCGACCACGGTCACCTCGGGCAGGAGGAGCGAGCCGCCGCGCGCGAGCCTGCCGACCCTCCTCGGCTCGGCCCCTGCGTCCGTGAACGTGATCTCGCCGCGCGCGTCGACCGCGAGCGCGGCGTGCGGCGCGGCGACCAGCCGCTCGATCCACGCGTCCTCGCGCTCGTCGGCGCGCGCGACGCCCGCCTCGGCGCGCGCGCCCGTCCAGGCGGCGAGCTTCGCGAAGGGGTGATGCACCGGGGCGCGCGCGATCTCTGCGTCGGAGCCGCGCGGCGACGATGGACGCGCGCCCTTCTTCGACGCGCTCACCCGGCCGCCGCGTCGATCGACGAAGCGCTGCACGAGCCGCTCGTGGAGCGCGTCGCTCAGTCGATCTTCCACGGCGCGCGTGCGCTCCTGCCACGCGAACGCGTCGCGCACCCAGCGGTCGTGGCTCGCCACGTAGGTCCAGGTGCGGATCGCGGCGATGCGATCGATGAGCGCGTCGACGTCGCCCGTCGTGTCGTCGATCTCGCGCACGCGCTCGTCGAGGTACGCGGCGTCGACCTCGCTTCGCGGGCCGGAGAGCTGCGCGAACAGCTCGGCGAGGAGCGCGACGTGCGACTCGAAGAGCAGCTTGCGGAAGTCGGGCACGCGCGCGACGTCCCAGAGCAGCGCGACCGCCTCGGCGCCCTTCGCGCGGGCGCGCACGTCGGCGTCGGTCGCGAGCCGTGCGAGCGCGGCGAGGTCCTCGGCCTCGGGCGCCGCGCGGAGACCACGTCGTCGCGGCGGCGCGCCGAGCGAGGCCACGAGCGCGTCGACGGACGCGAAGTCGAGATCGTGGCTCCGGTAGTAAATCTGCTTCACGGGCTCGAAGCGGTGCGCGGCGACGTCCGCCTCGACGTCGGGCGGGAGCGCGAGCGGCAGGACCGCGCCGAACGTGCCGTCCTCGAGGTGCCGGCCCGCGCGCCCGGCGATCTGCGCGATCTCGGCGACGTCGAGCGCGCGCTCCACGCGGCCGTCGAACTTGCGCAGACCGGCGAACGCGACGTGCTTCACCGCGAGGTTCAGGCCCATACCGATCGCGTCGGTCGCGACGAGGAAGTCGACCTCTCCCGCCTGGAAGAGCGCGACCTGCGCGTTGCGGGTGCGCGGCGACAGCGCGCCGAGGACGACGGCGGCGCCGCCGCGGAGCGCGCGCAGGCGCTCGGCGATCTCGACGACCTGCGCCATCGAGAACGCGACGACGGCGCTCCGCGGCGGCAGGCGCGCGAGCTTGCACGCGGCCGCCGGCGACAGCGTCGAGAGGCGCGGACGGGCCTCGACGCGGGCGGTGGGCACGAGCTCCGCGATCACGCGCCGCATCGTGTCGGCGCCGAGGAAGAACGTCTCCCGCCTCCCGCGGGCCCGCAGGAGCCGGTCCGTGAACACGTGCCCGCGCTGCGGATTCGCGGCGAGCTGCACCTCGTCGACGGCGACGAAGTCCACGTCGAGATCCTCGGGCATCGCCTCGACCGTGCAGATCCAGTAGTCGGGTCGCCGCGGGACGCGCTTCTCCTCGCCGGTCACGAGCGCGACGCGCTGCTCGCCGACGCGCGCGGTCACCCGGTCGTACACCTCGCGCGCGAGCAGGCGCAGCGGCAGGCCGATGACGCCGCTCTCGTGCTCGAGCATCCGCTCGATCGCGCGGTGCGTCTTGCCCGTGTTCGTCGGGCCGAGCAGCGCCGTGATCTGGCTCGCGTCGGTCACGTGCGCGCTCGGTCTCGTCGCGTGCAGGGCACGGCCGAGCGACGCGTCAGCCGCCGATCGCGCGCATCGACACCGCGCTCGCGCTCTCTTCGGTGCAGCCCTTCCACACGTTGCCGTCGGGCTTCTGCGCCCACGCGGCGTGCACGAGCGCCTCGACCTCGGCGGGGCGTCCGGCGACGGCGGCGGCGGCGGCGTCGACGCCTTCCTCGGTCGCGAGGCACGGACGCAGCGCGCCCGTCGACGAGACGCGCAGGCGATCGCAGCTCGCGCAGAACGTGTCGCTCGTGCCGGTGATGAAGCCGACGCGGAGGCTCGGGTCGCGGCGCGCGCGCACGTACTTCGCCGGGCCGAGCCCCGGATCCTGGCGCGCCTCGTCGGGCAAGAGCAGGTGCGCGAGGCGCGCGCGCATCTCGGCGGCCGTGACGAGGTGCGTCCGCGCGAGCTTGGCGCCCTCGGCGATGGGCATCACCTCGAGCAGGCGCGGCACCATCGCGCGCTCCCACGCCCACGTGACGAGGCGCTCGAGCTCGTCGTCGTTCACGCCGCGCAGCACCACCGTGTTCAGCTTGATGGCCGTGAACCCCGCGGCGATCGCGGCGTCGATCCCGGCGAGCACCTCGGCGAGATCGCCGCCGCGCGTCACGTCGCGGAAGCGCTGCGGATCGAGCGTGTCGATCGAGACGTTGAGCCGGTGCAGGCCTGCCGCGCGCAGCGGCGCCGCGAGCCGCGCGAGCTGCGACGCGTTCGTCGTGAGCGCGAGGTCGTCGAACTTCATCGCGGCGAGCTCGCGCACGATGCCGACGATCTCGGGGTGGATGAGCGGCTCGCCGCCCGTGAGCCGCACGCGCCGCACGCCCGCGCGGCGCAGCCCCTCGAACATGGGGCCCCACGCGTCGCGCGGGAGGCGCTCGTGCACGTAGCCGTCGGAGCGCGACGGGCGGCAGTACGTGCACGCGAAGTCGCAGCGGTCGGTGACGCTGATGCGCACGCTCCGCGGCGGAGGCTGCGCGTGCGCGCCGAGCACGGGGAGCGCGCGCGGCCGCCGCTCGAGGGACGTGGGCTCGATCGACGCCACGTCAGCCGCCCGACACGGGGGGGATGAGCGCCACCTCGTCGCCGAGCGCGACGGGATCGCCGGCGTCCGCGTACGTGCCGTTCACGGCGACGCGGAGCGCGCGGCGCCACGGCTCGAGGCCCGGGTACGCGCGGCAGACCTCGGCGAGGAGCTCGTCGGCCGAGCAGGGCGCCGCGAGCGGAAACGCGATCTCGGCCTCGCCCAGCACGTCGCGCGCGCCCGCGAACGCGAGCACGCGCACCTGACCCGGGCGTCGATCATGGGCTTCCACGAGGACTTCGAGGGTAGCACCTCGGTCGATGCTCCACACGCCCGGGCGCGCGTGCGGCCGCGTCGATTCGGCACGCTTCGCCGGAACAGCGCTATCATGCCGCCGCGCCCCATGGCGGAAGAGGAGATTTACAAGCCGCGCACCGTGCTCGCCGGCCGGTACCAGGTGCGGCGTGAGCTTGGGCGCGGTGGCATGGGCGTCGTCTACCTGTGCCGCGACATGGTGTGCGACGAGCGCGTCGCGCTGAAGCTCCTCGCGCGGCCCGGCGCCAAGACGCGCGCGGAGGACGCGTGGTGGTTCCAGGAGGAGGCGCGTGCCCTCGCGGGCCTGTCGCACGAGGCTATCGTCCGCGCGCGCGACTTCGGCACGTTGCCCGACGGAACGCCGTTCCTCGTCATGGACGCCGTGCCCGGGCGCTCGCTGCACGAGTGGATCTACCTCGCGAAGCACGACGGTCCCATCCCGTGGCCGATCGTGTGGAGCACCGTCGATCAAGTGCTCTCCGCGCTCGCCCACGCCCACGCGCGCGGCGTCATCCACGGCGACCTGAAGCCGTCGAACGTCCTCGTCGACATCACGCCCGACGGCGGCGAGCCCGGCGTGCACGTGCTCGACCTCGGCCTCGCGTGGCTCCTTCAGGATCGCGTCGATCACCGACTCGACGGGACGCGGGCCACCGAGCCCACGGTGCGCTGGGGCGCGGGAACGCCGGGGTGGATGGCGCCGGAGCAGATCCGCTTCGCCGCGCCGCACATCGGCCCGGCCACGGACATCTACGCGCTCGGCTGCATCCTCTTCGCGATGGTCTCGGGCCGCGAGCCGTTCGAAGGCGACAACGACGAGCTCCTCCAGCAGCACCGGAACGCGCCCATCCCCGAGCCTCCGCTCTTCCCCGACGTGCCCCAGGGCGTGAAGGGCTTCGTCGTGCGCACGCTGCAGAAGCGGCCCTGGCACCGCTACGAGTTCGCGGCCGACGCGCGGCGCGAGTGGCGACGCTTCGCCCCTGTTCAAGACGCGCCGACGATGCCGTACGCGACGACGCAGCTCAGCGGCGCGGTGACGCCGCCGAGCGCCGAGTCGCACCGCGGCGAAGGCGGCGAGCTCATGGATTCGGCGACGACGGCGGGCCTGCTCGGGCTGCGCCCGGCGCCGTTCGTCGCGCGCGCGCACGAGCGCCAGCGCCTGCTCGAGGTCGCCGCGAGCGTCGCCGCGAAGGGCGGCCACGCGTTCGTGCTCCTGTCGGGCGAGGCGGGCGTCGGCAAGAGCCGCCTCGCCGAGTGGCTCGTCGAGGAGGTGCACGAGCGCGGGCTGATGGTCCCGCTCCGCGCCCGCTACCGCAAGATCGCCGCCCCGCTCGACGGCGTCGTCGGCGCGGTCACGCAGCACTACCGGCTCGAGAAGGCGGACAACGACGTCATCGAGAAGGTCTTGATGAACGTGTGGGACGTCCCGGCCGAGGACGAGCACGAGAAGACGTGGGTCGCCGCCGCCGCCGAGTGGATCCTGCCCGCGGCCGCGTCGATCGACGCGTCGCACCCGCACGGCGGGTCGACGCCCACGGGCAAGCGCTTCGCCCTCGACCGGCCCGAGCTCCGCTGGCTCGTCATCCGGCGCGTCTTCGAGAAGATCGCGAAGCACCGGCCCGTGCTGCTCTGGATGGACGATCTGCACCACGCGTCGCACACGACGTTCGAGGGGCTGATCAACTTGCACCGCGAGGCGCCGCACCTCCCGCTGCTCGTCGTCGGCACCGTCCGCGCCGAGGCCGTGCACGGCGACGTCGAGGCGGCGGCGCGGCTTGGGCGTGCGATCGAGGCGTTCCGCGGCGAGCGCATCGACCTCGCGCCGCTCTCGTCGATCGAGGCGCACGCGCTGCTCCGCGAGACGCTGCCCCTCGCCGACGAGGCGGCCGAGGAGGCCGCCGCCCGCAGCAAGGGCAACCCGCTCTTCGCCCTCCAGATCCTGCACGCGTGGGCGATGGGCGGCCACCTCACGCTCAAGGACGGGCGCTACACCGTGCCGAAGGGCTCGCTCGAGGTGCGCGCGGCGACGACGGCCGAGCTCTGGGACGAGCGCGTGCTCGCCGTGCCCGCGGCGCTCCGGCGCGGCGCCCTCGCGGCCGCAGCGCTCGGCGGTGACATCCGCGTCGACGTGCTCAGGCGCCTGCTCGCCTCGCTCGAGGTCGACGCCGACGCCGCCATCACCGCGATGAAGCGCGCGCAGATCCTCCTCGCGTCGGGCGATCGGCTGCGCTGGCCGCACGCGCTCCTGCAGGAGCACCTGCTGGCGCGGCTCTTCGTCGACCTCGACGCGAGCCAGGTCTTCAAGGCCGCGGCCGAGGCGCTGTCGCACCACCCGATCGCGCAGAGCCGGCGCATCGTGCGCCACCGCGTCGTGAACCTCCTCCGCGCGGGCGAGGTCGAGCAGGCGGCGCACCTCCTGCACGAGCACACGGAGCGGCTCTGGAGCAAGGCGCGCGACCCCGCGTCGACGCTGCGTGATCTCGCGATGCTCGACGGCAAGCTCGACGGGCTCACGCTCGCGACGCACCTGCGCTGGCGGGCCGAGGCGCTGCGCCACGCGGGTCGGCTCGAGGAGGCGCGCCACGACGCCGAGGAGGCGCGCACGCTCTTCGCCGACGCCGAGGACACGTCGAACGAGGGCCTGTGCCTCCGCCTCCTCGGCCACATCGCGAGCGACGCGGGCGCGCCTGCGCACGGTCGCCGCCTCGTCGCGCGCGGCCTCGCGCTCTTCCAACAGCTCGGCGACGAGCACGGCCAGGCGAAGTGCGAGGTCGTGCTCGGCGAGATCGATTTCCTCCTCGGCGAGCACGCGCGCGCCCGCGCCATCCTCGCGCCCGCGTCCGAGCGCTTCTTGAAGGTAGGCGACTGGCTCGGCCGCGCGCAGTGCCTCTTGCTCAGCGGCTTCGTCGAGCAAGCAGGCGGGTCGGCGGCGTTCGCGCGCGAGCTGATGCGCACGGCGCGCGCCGATTTCGACGCGATCGGCTACCGCCTCGGCATCGCGCAGTGCGACGTCGCGCTCGGCCACGCCGAGCACCGCGACGGCAACTTCGACGCGGCGCGCGCCATCGCGCTGTCGGCGCGGCAGACCTTCCGGGACCTCGCGAACCCGCGCGGTGACGGCGCGACCGAGCGCCTGCTCGCGATGGCCGCGCTCGACGCCGGCGACGATCGCGAGGCCGAGCAGCACGCGCGCGCGGCCGCGCTCGTGTTCGCCAAGCTCTCCGACCCGTGGGGGGAGGTCGAGACGCGCCTGCTCCTCGCGCAGATC
>DASYCF010000878.1:0-2616 GCA_036500365.1 Byssovorax sp. | reverse complement strand
CGGAGGTACGGGTTCGTCGGCGACTCGGTGATGACGACGCGCGTCTTCGGCGTCATCGCCGCCTCGAGCCCGGCGATCGACGACGCGTCGACGATCGCGTGCTCGACGCCGAAGCGGCCGAGGAGCGCGACGACGAACTGCCGCGTGCGCCGGTACGCGTCGCTGAACACGACGACGTGATCGCCCGCCTTGACGAACGTGACGATGGCGCTCGTGATCGCCGCCATGCCGCTCGCGAAGAGCGCTGCGTCCTCGGCCCCGTCGAGCGCGGCGACGCGGCGCTCCACCTCGCGCGCGGTGGTGTTGCCGTAGCGGCCGTACTCCTGCCGATCCGCGTCGGGATCCTGGCCGGAGAAATAGCGCGCGAGGTCGGCGGTGTCGTCGAACGAGTACGTCGCCGTCTGCGCGACAGGCAGGCCGACGGCGCGGCCGGCGCGGCGGCGATCGACGCCGGCGTGCACGGCGTCGGTCGAGCTCGGGAGCTTCACGCCGCGGAGTCTTGCACGGCCTCGGCCGCGGCGGATCCGCGCCGCGTGGGCCGCTCGAGCAGCGCGCACACGCACGGCTGGACGATCTCCGCGAGCGCACCGAGCGCGACGGCGCGCCCCTGGTCGGCGGTCAATCGGCCGTGCGCGGCGAAGTCCTCGCGCGAGACGCCGTCGAGGTCGGTGCCGCGGCCGACGGGCGGCACGAAGTCGCGGACGGCGCGGCAAACGGCGTCGCGCACGGCGTCGCCGCCGGCGTCGATCGCCCACGCGACGAGTCGGAACGAGAGCTCCGCGTGACGGATCTCGTCGGCGACCGTGATCTCGAGCGCGCGGACGACGGCGGGATCCTTCGCGCGTCGGCGCTGCTCCTCGGCCTGCGCGGCCGCGAGCGTCTCGCCGATGCAGCCTTCGACGACGCTGTACGCGGCGATCGCGGCGAGGTCCCGCTCGACCGAGATCGGCGCGGTGATCGGAAAGCCGGCGGGCTCGAGCGGCGCGCCGGCGTACGCCGAGGCGAGCGCGAAGCAGAGCTCGGCGTGCCGCACCTCGTCCACCGCCGCGGCGTGTACGTCGCGGAGGAGCGCCGCCGGTGCGCTCGCAGCGAGGAGCTCGAGCGAGAGCCGCGAGAACGACGCGACCGACGCGTGCTCGAACAGCGCGTCGAGGAGCCAGTCGTCGCGGAGGGCGGCGCGCGTCGCGGGCGAGAGCGCGGAGACGTCGGGCATCGGGCCTTCGAACCAGCCGACGCCCTCGCGCACGTCGGCCTTGACGAGCCCCTCGTCGGCGAGGAACGCGCGGCCGACGTAGCAGCCGACGGGCGGGCCCTCGACGATGTCGTAGCAGCACGTGCCCGGCGCGCCCGGGAGCGGGCCGCACAGCACGGCGCGCACGGAGAACTGGTCGCAGAACTGGTTCTGATACTGCGAGAGGCCCTGCACGGTCCCCGGCGCGCACGGCCTGCCTCGCGCGTCGAAGCAGGCCTCTACGCCGCCGCAGACGCCGGCGTCGGCGCCGCCGCCGCCGAAGCCGCCCGTCGAGCCGAAGCCGCCGGTCGAGCCGAAGCCGGTCGAGAACGTGGGCCCGGACGCGAAGTCGGTCGTCTGCAAGCTCGAGCTCGACGCGAAGCCGCCCGTGCTCGAGGCGAACCCGCCCGCGCTGGCGAAGCCGCCCGAGCCCGAGCCGAAGCCGCCGAAGCCGGAGCTGGTCGTGAACGACGCGGCGTTCGAGCTCGTGGGGTGGCCGGCGCCGCTGCCGTCGCCGGCTCCGGTGGACGCGGCGCCCGACACCGCGTCGAGCCCCGTCCTCGCGCCGCAGCTCCCGGACGCCGCCGCGGCTGCCCCGGCAGCGGCCGCGGTCACGATCGGGAGAAAGCGCGCCAGCAGCCGCGATCGGAAGTCAGAAGGCATGCCGGCGATGCTACGCCCCGCCGCCCCGCACCGCGGTCGATCTGCGGCGCGCAGCTCCGCTCTCGAGTTGTCGCACTTGACCCGTCGGGCACGTGTCCAATAATCCCGCCACCATGTCCGAAGCTCCTCCGCGCGACGGCCGCGACGCCGCCATCGACGAGTTCTCCGAGAACATCGCCAAGTTCAAGCGCGGCGAGATCACCGCCGACCAGTTCCGCCCGCTCCGCCTCGCGATGGGCGTCTACATGCAGCTCGCGCACGTGAAGCACATGCAGCGCATCAAGATCCCGGGCGGCCGCGTGACCAGCGCGCAGCTCGAGGCGCTGGCCGACGTGACCGAGCGCTGGGGGCGCGGCCTCGCCCACGTGACGACGCGGCAGGACGTGCAACTCCACTACCTCGACATCGAGGAGACGGTCGACCTGCAGCGCGCGCTCGACGAGGCCGGCATCACCACGGTCGGCGCGTGCGCGGACACCGTGCGCAACGTCACCGCGTCGCACCTCGCCGGCGTCGCCCCGGACGAGCTCTTCGACGTCTCGCCGTACGCGCACGCGGTCACCGAGCATTTCCTCTTTCACGCGCACAACCGCAAGCTCCCGCGCAAGTTCAAGATCGGCCTGTCCGGCAGCGCGCGCGATCACGCGCAGGTCATGATCAACGACGTCGGCCTCTTCGCCGCGGTCGACGCGTCGGGCGCGAAGGGCTTCAAGGTGTACGTC
>DASYCF010000877.1:0-6169 GCA_036500365.1 Byssovorax sp. | reverse complement strand
ATCGTCGCGCGCCAGGCGCTCGATCAGGCGCGGGGGCACCTCGTCGACGTGAAGCACGGGTTCGAGGCGGGCTCCACGTCGAAGGCCGACGTGCTGCGCGTCGAGTCGCAGGTCGCGGCGAGCGAGCTCCTCGTCCAGCGCGCCGACGGCTACGCGAAGACGAGCGAGGAGAGCGTGCGCATCGCGATGCACGAGCCCGGCGCTCCTCGGAGCTACGCGCTCGGCGAGGATCTGCACGCGACGCTGAAGCCCCTCGGCGGACCGCGCGACCCGGCCGCGCTCTACGCCGAGGCGCTCGAGAAGCGGCCCGAGCTCCGCGCCCTCGACGACACGGCGTACTCGCTCAAGCAGCAGGCCCGCGTCGCGCGCGCGCAGTATCTGCCGAAGATCGACGGGCTCGGTCAGCTCTCGTACGACAACCCCGACCCGCGCGTCTTCCCTCCGACGCAGACGTTCCAGGGCGGCTGGGCCGTCGGCGGGCAGGTCACGTGGACGCTCAACGACATCGGCGCGGCCAACACGCAGGCGCGCGTGCTCGACGCCAAGCGCGCCCAGGTCGAGGCGCAGCGCGCCGCCCTCGCCGACGGCGTGCGCAACGAGGTCACGCAGGCCGAGCAAGCCCTCGAAGACGCCGAGTTCGCCATCGACACGAACCAGCGCGAGCTCACCGCCGCCGAGGAGTCGTACCGCGTGCGCCGCGAGCTCTTCCGCAACGGCCGCGCGACGAGCGTCGAGCTGACCGACGCCGAGACGGAGCTCGTGCGCGCGTCGCTCGATGTCGTGAACGCGCGCGTCGACCTCCGCGTGGCGCGCGCGAGGCTGCTCCACGCGACCGGCCGCGACGTCCCGCCCGCGCCCGAGCGCTGAGGCGAACCCGCTCTAGACGAGGACGCCGGGGTTCATCACGCCCGCAGGGTCGAGCTCGCGCTTCACGGCGGCGAGGGCGCGCGCGAAGGGCTCGGCGCGCTCCTTCTCGTAGCCGGGCATGTGGTCGCGGCCGGTCGCGTGGTGGTGCGAGATCGTGCCGCCCTCGGCGACGATGACCTCGCTCACGGCGGCCTTGATCTCGTCCCACTGCTTCGCCATCGACGCGGCGCCCTTGCCCTTGCCGATCACGGTGAAGTATGGCGCGGCGCCGTCGGGGTACACGTGCGTGACGCGGCACGCGACGACGACCTCGCCGCCGGTGACCTCGCGGGCGACGCGCTCGGCGCGCTCGCGGACGGCGGCAGAGAACGAGTCGAAGCGGTCCCACGTGATCGCGGTCTCGAACGTCTCGACCACGTAGCCCAGCGTGACGAGCGCGTCGCGCAGGTACGGGCCGCGGAGGAACATCTGCCGCCAGGCGCCCGCGGCTCCCTCGCGCGCGCCGGCGCCGCCGTCCTTCACCTTGTACGAGCCCTGCTCGAGCTCGGCGCCCTCGCCCTTCGCGATCTCGAGGGCGCGCGCGATCCACGGCTCGAGCGCGTGATCGCTCGATTCGAACGCGACGAGGAGCAGGTTCGCCGAGCCGTCGCCCTGCATCGCGTTCTGGGCCTCGGCCGCGTCGAGCACGCGGCAGTTCGTCGGGTAGAGGCCCGACTGCGCGAGCGCGCGCGCGGCGCGGCACGCGGCGGAGAACGACACGTAGCGCAGCGTCGCCGACGCGCGGAAGCGGGGCCGCTCGTGGAGGCGCACCCACGCCTCGGTCACGACCCCGAGCGCGCCCTCCGAGCCGATGAACAGCCGCTCCGGCGACGGCCCCGCGCCGGACGCGGGCAGGCGACGCGTCGCGCAGAGGCCGGTCGGCGTGACGACGCGCACCGCCTCGACCGAGTCGTCGATGTGCGTCGCGAGCGTCGCGAAGTGGCCGCCCGCGCGCGTCGCGATCCAGCCGCCGAGCGTGGAGAACTCGAACGACTGCGGGAAGTGCCGCAGCGTGAGCCCGTGCGGGCGGAGGGCGTCCTCGAGCGCGGGGCCGAGCGTGCCGCCGCCGACGCGCGCGGCGCGCGACGCGACGTCGACCTCGCGCACGCCGGCGAGCTTCGCGAGATCGATCGACAGCGCGCCCGCGAAGCCGCGCGACGCGGGGAGCCGCGCCTCGACGCCACCGACGACCGACGAGCCGCCGCCGTACGGGATCGCCGCGACGCGCGCCTCGGCGCAAAAATCGAGCAGCCGGCGCACGTCGTCCTCGTCGGCCGGGAAGGCGACGACGTCGGGCGCGGCGGCGAAGTCCCGCGCCAGCCCGCGCGCGACGTCGCGGAACGCCTTGCCGTACGCGTGCCCGGCGCGCGTCCGCGCGTCGACGTGGCCGAGGTGCGCGAGCGACGCCGGCAGCGCGAACCGCGGCGCGCCGAGCGTCACCTCGTCGATCTTCGGCGGCGCGATCGGCGCGGGCGCCTCGCCGCCGAGGCGCGCCGCGAGCATTTGCCCGACGGCGTCGCGCTCGGCCGGCGCGAGCGCGTCTTCTTCGTTGCCCCAGCCCCAGAAGCTCCGGCGCGGCACGCGCGTCAGTGGTTCTGGTTGTTGTTCTTGTGGCCCTGGTTGCCCTGGTTGGCGTTCTGGTTGCCCTGATTGCCGCCCTGGTTCTTGCCCTTGCCCTTGCGGCCGCCGTGGTTCGGCTTGCCGAACTTCTTGCCGCTGCTGCCGGCGGCCTTCGGGTCGCCGGGGAGGCACACCTTGATGAGGCCGCTGTCGGAGATGCTCGAGCACATCTTGTAGCCGGTCGGGCAGTCGTCGTTCGTCTGGCAGTACTTCGAGCAGATGCCCGGCTGCGTCTCTTTCCCGACCTCGTGCAGGCACAGGCCGTTCGAGCACTTGCCGCCGTTGTCGCACTGGCCGCCGACCGGCTGGTCGACCGCCTTCGCGCACTCGTTCTCCTTGTCGTTGATCGCGCGGCACACGAGGTCGCCGCCGCAGTCCTTGTCGTACGTGCACGACTTGGAGCAGACGTTGCCGAACTCGCTGCACGAGTTCGAGTCGCAGTCGCCGTCGCCCCCGCAGTCGGCGCCGATCGCCTTCTTCGCCTTCGGCTTGCACCCCTCCGCGCCCGCGGTCGACACCGCGACGAACGCACCGAACACAACCGCCGCAGCCACCCGGTTCCAAAGCTTCGCGTTCATGGTCCTCTCGAGCTCGCTCGACACCCCGTAAGACTTCGGCGCCCGAAATATCACAGGCGGCGCGCGTTAGGAAAACCGTTCCGCGGCCGGGCGTCGCCCCGTAAGCTCGCGCGCCATGGTCGATCACGAGATCTCGGTCCCGAGCGTGCGCGTCGAGGACGACCGCACCGGCATGCACCCGGTCGTGCTGCGCCGCGCCTTCACCGATCACGTGCAGTACTCGCGCTCGCGCGACGTCGAGCACGCGACGGACTTCGACAAGTACATGGCCCTCGCCTTCAGCGTGCGCGACCGGCTCGTCCAGCGCTGGGCGAAGACGCAGCGCACGTACTACGAGGCGGACGCGAAGCGCGCGTACTACCTCTCGGCGGAGTTCCTCCTCGGGCGCGCGCTCGTCGCCAACCTGCAGGCGCTCGGCGTGTTCGACACCTACCGCACGGTGCTCGCGAGCCTCGGCATCGACCTCGACGTGCTGACCGACGAGGAGCCCGACGCGGGCCTCGGCAACGGCGGCCTCGGGCGCCTCGCCGCGTGCCTCCTCGAGTCGATGGCGACGCTCGGCCTGCCCGGCTACGGCTACGGCATCCGCTACGAGTTCGGGATCTTCGAGCAGGTGATCCGCGACGGCATGCAGGTCGAGCGCGCAGACGAGTGGCTCCGCTTCGGCAACCCGTGGGAGATCTCGCGCCCCGAGTACACCGTGCCCGTGCAGTTCGGCGGCACGACCGAGCACACGAAGGACGAGCGCGGCAACCTGCGCGTCGCGTGGCGCGGCGCCGAGCAGATCGTCGGCGTCCCCTACGACACGCCCGTCGCCGGCTACCGCACGAACACGGTCAACTCGCTCCGCCTCTGGGCCGCGCGCGCGGGCGAGGAGTTCGACTTCAGCCTCTTCAACTCGGGCGACTACGTGCGCGCCGTGCAGCAGAAGAACGGGTCCGAGGTCATCTCGAAGGTGCTCTACCCGAACGACAACTTCGAGGCGGGGCGCGAGCTGCGCCTCCGGCAGGAGTACTTCTTCGTCGCGTGCTCGATCCACGACATCGTCTACCGCTTCCAGAAGACGCACCCGTCGTTCACGAACTTCGCCGAGAAGGTCGCCATCCAGCTCAACGACACGCACCCCGCGATCGCCATCGCGGAGCTCATGCGCGTGTTCGTCGACGAGCACGGCGTCGCCTGGGACGAGGCGTGGAAGCAGACGGTGGCGACGTTCGGCTACACGAACCACACGCTCTTGCCGGAGGCGCTCGAGCGCTGGCCGGTGACGCTGTTCGAACGGCTCCTGCCGCGCCACCTCGAGATCATCTACGAGGTGAACCGCCGCTTCCTGCGCCAGGTGATGAGCGCGTACCCGCACGACCAGGAGCGCCTCGCGCGCATGTCGATCATCGAAGAGGGCAAGGAGCGGCGCGTGCGCATGGCGCACCTCGCCGTCGTCGGCTCGCACTCGGTGAACGGCGTCGCCAAGCTCCACACCGAGCTCATCGAGAGCCACCTGCTGCGCGATTTCTACGAGCTCTGGCCCGAGAAGTTCAACAACAAGACCAACGGCGTCACGCCGCGCCGCTGGATCCAGGCGTCGAACCCCGGGCTCGCCGCGCTGGTGACGGAGCGCATCGGCCCGAAGTGGATCACGGATCTCGAGCACCTGAAGGACCTCGAGCGTCACGTCGACGACGCGGAGTTCCGCGCGCGGCTCCGCGCCGTGAAGCGCGAGAACAAGGCGCGCCTCGCCGAGATCATCCGCCGCGACCTCGACGTGAGCGTCGACGCCGGATCGATCTTCGACTGCCAGATCAAGCGCCTGCACGAGTACAAGCGGCAGCTGCTGAACGCGATCCACGTCGTCGCGCTCTACCTCCGCGAGAAGCGCGGTGAGGAGGTCACGCCGCGCACGTTCGTCTTCGGCGCCAAGGCCGCGCCCGGCTACCGGCAGGCGAAGCTCATCATCCGCTTCATCCACGCCATCGCCTACGTCGTGAACCACGACGCGAAGGCGAGCCGCGTGAAGGTCGCGTTCCTGCCGAACTACCGCGTCTCGCTCGCCGAGCGCATCATCCCCGCGGCCGACGTCTCCGAGCAGATCTCCACGGCCGGCATGGAGGCCTCGGGCACGGGCAACATGAAGCTCGCGATGAACGGCGCGCTGACGATCGGCACGCTCGACGGCGCGAACATCGAGATCCGCGACGCGGTGGGCGCCGAGAACTTCTTCCTCTTCGGTCTCACGGCCGAGGAGGTGCTCGCGAAGCGCGCCTCGGGCTACGTGGGCCGCTCGGCGTACGACGAGGACGCCGACCTGCGGGGCGCGATCGACCTCGTCGCGTCCGGCTTCTTCTCGCCGGAGGATCGCGACCTCTTCAAGCCGCTCGTCGACTCGGTGCTCGGCCACGACGAGTACCTGCTCGCCGCCGACTACGCGTCCTACGCGGCGTGCCAGCGCGACGTCGCCGCCGCCTACGCGGACGAGGACGCGTGGTCGCGCAAGTGCGCGCTCAACATCGCCCGCGTCGGCTCGTTCTCGTCGGACCGCACGGTGCGGGAGTACGCGCGCGACATCTGGGGCGTCTCGCCGGTCGACGTCACCCTCGACCCGTACGTGAGCGAGCCGATCCCGGTGACGACGCGCCCGCCGAGGTGACGACCGCCATCGATTCGGGGGTCCGACGCGCGAGCGCGGCGCCTCGGGCGGGGCTATGCTCTCCGTTCGCCATGGCCACCGGCCCCGACGAAAAGCACGACGGCGCGAGCGAAATCGCCACCGAAAAGGCGGCGAAGACCGAAAAGGCGCGCCGGTGGCAGGTGATCTTCCACAACGATGACTACACGACTCAAGAGTTCGTCGTGCACGTGCTGATGTCCTTCTTCCACAAGACCGAGACCGAGGCGACGCACATCATGCTCAACGTGCACCACAAGGGTCACGGGGTCGCCGGGCTCTACACGAAGGACATCGCCGACACCAAGGTGCAGCAGGTCATGGATTACGCGAGGGAGCAGGACATGCCCCTTCGCCTCACCGTAGAGCCGGAGTGATGCGCATGCAGGTCAGTCCCGAGGTC
>DASYCF010000876.1:0-7952 GCA_036500365.1 Byssovorax sp. | reverse complement strand
GCCCGCGCCCGAGCCCGAGCCCGAGCGTGAGCCGAGCGTGAGCCTGAGGCCTCGGCTAGTTTGGACGGGTGGCTCGGCGAAAGGCGCTCGATCGCATCCTCGCGGCGTTGAAGTCCGACGACCCACGCGACCGCGTGCGCGCGCTCGAGCGGCTCGGCGCCTATCGTTTCCAGCGGTCGCACGCGCCCGCGCGGCAGCGCAAGCAGGCGATCGACGCGGTGCTCGCCGCGCTCGCGCGAGACGGCGACGAGGGGATGCGGCTCAAGGCCGCGTACGAGCTCAACTTCTGGACGGTCATGCGCGGGACCGGCGCGGTCACGGCGTGATGTACGCCCTGCAGCGGTCCACGAAAGCCTTCGACGCCTCGGCGCCGAGGCGCGTCGCGGTTGACGGGCGCGCCGGGCGGCTGCGACGCTCTCGTCACCACGAGGGAGGTGTCCGATGGCTCGATCGTTCGACGCGCAGGATCTCGTCCAGCTACCCAAACTCACGGCGCTCGGCGTCCTCGCCGTGGGCACGCAGATGCTCCAGGTCGCGGCGACCGAGAAGAAGTTGCCCGCGGCGGTCGGCCGCGCGCGCGACGCGCTCGCCGCTGCGCTCGTGGTGCTCCGCGACGCCGCGAAGGATCGCCTGCCGACGGGCGGCGACGCGGACGTCGACCTCCGCACGCTCGACGTGACGCTCGACGCGGCTTGGTCGTCGACGCTCGGGCTCGTCGACGCGTGGCAACGCTTGCCCGGCGCGCCGGCCGCCGAGCTCGCCGCCGCGAACGCGCTCGCCGCGTCGCTCTTCGCGAGCGGGCTCGGCTTCACGCAGCTCGCCTACGCGCTCGAGTGGGGCGAGTCGCAGGCGCGCCTCGATCTCGTCGCCGCGAGGAAGCTCGACGCGCGCTTCGAGGCGCTGGGCGCGAGCGCGTTCCTCGCCGTGATCAAGAAGGCGCACAAGGCGTACGGCGACGCGCTCGGCATGACGAAGCCGAAGGCGCAGGCCGCCGCCGCCGCGCCGCTCCGCGTGCCGGCCGACGCCGTGCAGCGAGCCATGCGCACGTACGTCGTGAAGGTGAGCGCATACGGCGACGACGAGGACGTCGCGGGCGCGGCCGCCACCGCCGCGCGCCTCCTCGCGCCGCTCGCCGCGTGGGAGTCCGCGCCGGCCGCGAAGTCGGCTCCGAACGACCCGCCGGCCCCGCCAGCCCCGCCGACGCCGCCGACGCCGCCCCCCGCGACGGGCTGACGCCGCGGGGTCGAATTCTTTCATGCTTTCGAGGGTCTCGACCCCAAACCGGCGACGTGGACACGGGGCGTTCGGGGTCGCGACCCGAACGATCGACCTCGAGGTCGCCGCGCCGGGGTCTCGACCCCGAGCGCGGTACCTGCAGATGACGAAGCGCGGGGTCGAGACCTCGAGGAGGCGATCTCGAGGCGCCGCGCGCGGGGTCGAGACCTCGACGAGCGGTGGTAGCCTCGACGGATGGACGCGTTGCGGCACGACGACGTGGAGCGCGCGAGGCGGACCTCACCCGAAGCGCGCGCCGCGCAGGCGCTCGAGGCGATGCGCGCGGGCATCCGGCTCAAGCGGGCGGCGCTGCGCCGCAAGTTCCCCGCCGAGACGGACGACGAGATCGACGCGCGCCTCCGACGCTGGCTGGCGCGCGGTGGGTGACCTGCGTCCGGAAGCTGCCCTCGCGCACATTGCGCTCAACCTGCGACGCCTCGGCAAGCGCTTCGCGCTCGTCGGCGGGCTCGCCGTCTCGGTCCGCGCCGAGGTGCGGTTCACGCGCGACGTCGACCTCGCGATCGGGGTGGCCGACGACGCCGAGATGGAAGCCGTGGTCCACGATCTGCGCGGCGTCGGCTATGCGCCGGTGGCCGTCGTCGAGCAGACCGAGCGCGGGCGCCTCGCCACCGTCCGCCTCGAGTCGCCCGGCGGCATGATCGTCGACCTGCTCGCGGCGAGCTCGGGCATCGAGCACGAGATCGTGGAGCGCGCGACGAGCGTCGCCTTCGAGGACACTGGCGACGTCCCCGTCGCGCGCGCCGAGGAGCTGCTCGCGATGAAGGTCCTGTCGATGACCGACGAGCGCCTCCAGGACCACATCGACGCGGTGAACCTCGTCCTCGAGGACGAGGCGCTCGACCTCGACGCCGTGCGCGCGAACCTCGCCCTCATCGAGGCGCGCGGGTTCCATCGCGGCCAGGATCTCGCGCGCAAGCTCGAGGCGGTGCTCGACGCGGTGACGAGGGCGCGCGGTGCATGACCGCGCGTCCGTCGGTCGCCGAGCTCGCAGCGCCGCGTGGTAGCTTCTCGAGCATGGATCCCGCGCCCGTCGTGACGCTCGGCGAGTACCTCGCCTTCGAGGACGCGAGCGCGACCAAGCACGAGCTCGTAAACGGCCAGATCGTCGCGATGTCCGGCGCTTCGATCCGCCACAACGCGATCGCGATGAACCTCGCGGTGCTGCTTGGGAACGCGCTGAAGGGATCGCGCTGTCGCCCGAGCGGCAGCGACCAGCGCATTCACGGCCTCGCCACCGGGATCGACACGTACCCCGATCTCTCCATCGTGTGCGGCCCGCACGAGGTGTCGCCCGAGGACCGGCACGCGATCGTCAACCCGAGCGTGCTCGTGGAGATCCTGTCGCCGAGCACCGAGTCGTACGATCGCGGCGCGAAGTGGCGGCACTACCAGCGCATCCCGTCACTCCGCGAGTACGTGCTCGTCGCGGGCTTCGGCGAGCCCGCGATCGAGTGCTTCCGCCGCACCGACGACGGCCGGTGGATCTACGAGCTCGTCCGCGGCGACGACGCGGAGATCGCGCTGACCTCGTGCGGGGCGACGCTCGCGCTCGCCGACGTCTACGCGGACGCGCCGCCCGAGGAGTGAGCGTGCTTCCGCTCGCCATCGTCGTCGCCATCGCGAAGAACAACGTGATCGGCCTCCAGGGCCAGGTCGCGTGGGACGTGCCCGAGGACCGGCGCCACTTCCGCGACGTCACGCGCGGGCACGCCGTGATCCTCGGGCGCAAGACGTATGAGGAGATCAACCGGCCGCTGCCCGACCGGCGCAACATCGTGGTGTCGCGCAGGCCTGGGCTCGCGCTCACGGGGTGCGAGGTCGCGTCGAGCCTGTACGGCGCGATCGAGCTCGCGCGCGCGACCGACGACGAGCCGCGCGTCATCGGCGGCGCGCAGATCTACGAGGAGGCGCTGCCCGTCGCGACGCGCATCTACCTGACCGAGATCGACCTCGAGCCCGAGGGCGACGTGTGGTTCGAGCTCGATCGCACGGGCTTCGTCGAGGTCGAGCGCCGGAGGGGCAACGACCCGCGCGCGACCTACGTGACGCTCGAGCGCCCGGGCATCATGCGACGGTGAGACGGCCGCCGGCGCTCGAGAAGAGCGGCGGCATGGCGAGGAGCGCGGCCTCTTCGCGCGACGGCTCGACGCGCGCGCGGCGCACGGGCGGCGGGAGCTGGCGCAGGTGCTCGAACAGATCGTCGCGGAACAGGCCGTCGACGCCGTCGAACACGAGGCCGACCGAGCGGCCGAAGTCGTGGTCGCGGCGACCGTGGACGACGCGCGCGACGGTCGCCTCCGCGTCGAACCAGCGGCCGAGCCGCATCGAGCGGAACGCGACGATGACCTGCTCGCCCGTGAGCACCGGCGTGCGCAGGGTGGCGCGCATGCCCTCGGTCGACAGATCGAGCGCGAGATCGGCGACGAGCTTGAAATCGCGCTCGCGCACGATCTGGCAGGGCAAGCGGACGGCGCGGCGAAAGGCGCGGCGGTGGACGGCGCGGGCGGGCATGCGGGGCATCATCGGGGCCTCCTGACGAGCGCGCGCGAGCCCGGCTCGCTCGAGCCCGGCCGCCGCGAAGGACGAACGAAACGGTACCGACTGCGCGCGAGCCGGGCCAAGCGCGCGACGAACGCGAGCTGCGACGGCACGCGGCCCTCGGCGCGGTCGACGATCTGGCGGACGCGCGCTCGAAACGACGTGCTCATTCGGTCGACCCCGGTCCCGCGCGTCTTGCGCGGAGCGCCGCCGGCGACATAGGACCCGCGCATGCCGCCTCGATCGCCCACGCCTGGCGCCTTTCACGACCTCGGCGCGTTCCCGAGCGCGGGGGTCGCGGCGCGGCGCGTGCGCGCCTACGTGCCGCGCGGCGCCGACGTCCGCATCGCGCGCCCGATCCTGTACTTGTTCGACGGGCAGAACGTCTTCGGCGACGCGGGCTCGTTCGCCGGCGGGTGGCACGCGCACGAGGCGGCCGACAAGCTCACCGTCGGCAAGACCACGGTCGCGCCCGTCGTCGTGGCGATCGATCACGGCCACGAAAAGCGCATCGACGAGCTCGGCCCGTTCCGCGCGAAGCAGCACGGCGGCGGGACCGACGATCTCCTCGACTGGATGATCGGCGTGCTCGATCCGCTCGTGCGCTCGCGCTTCGCGATCGTCCCCGGCGCGGTCGGCGCCGCGGTCGGCGGCTCGTCGATGGGCGGGCTCGCGGCGCTGTACGCGCACTTTCGCAACCCGCACACGTTCGGCGGCGCGCTGTGCCTCTCGCCGTCGCTCTGGTTCGCCGACCGCGCGATCTTCCGCGCCGTGGCGTCGCGGCCGCGGCCCGACGTGTCGCGCGTCTACCTCGACTGCGGCGGGCGCGAGGCGGGCGGGCGCATGCTCGCGCTCGCGGCGGGCATGGCGAACGACCTCCGGGCGCGCGGCTATGCGGAGCGGCAGCTCATGTGGCGCCCGGACCCGCGCGGCCAGCACGACGAGGCGGCGTGGCGGCGCCGCTTGCCGAAGGCGCTCCGCTTCATGTTCGCGGTGTGACCCTCACGGCATCGACTTGATGAGCGCGGCGAGGTGCTCGACGAGCGCGGCCTCGTAGCGGCGGCGCGCGTCGTCCTCGCCGATGTGCACGGGGTCGTAGAAGTCTTCGGTCGTGAGCTTCGCCTCGTCGTTGAGGTCCCAGTACGTCGCGTTCGTCGCGTAGGCGAGCTCGGCGACCTTCTCGTCGTAGGCGGCGCGCAGGCCGGGCTTGCCTTCGTTGAACGCGGGCGCGACGGGCGCCTCGAGGATCACGAGCTCGAGGCCGCGCTTGTCGGCCTCCTTCGCGACCTGGCGCATGAGGCGCACGTGCCGCTCGAGCAGGGCGCGCGTGCTCGAGTCGTCGTTCATGCGCTTGGCGATGCCGGCGAAGCGGCCCGTCGCGCCGTGCTTGTGGAGCTCGGCCGGCACGCGCGGCGGCGGTCGCAGACGCGCGAGGGCGTCGCGCCGCGCGGCGAAGAACCCGAGGTGATCGAGGAAGAAGACGCCCGTCGTGTGCGTCGGCGCCTCGCCGATCGACGCCGCGAGCGGGCCGAGGCCCGTGACGTCCAGGCCGAGGAGCTCGTGCGTGCGGCGCTTGCGCGCCCCGTCGACGTGCTCGACGTGATCGTGGCGCGTGTCGCTGAACGGCACGACGAGGACGCCGCGCGCGTCGGCCGGGAGCTGCTCGGCGATGACGAGGTACTCCTCGACCGTCTCGCCGTTCGCCGTGAAGTTCCAGAAGTGCACCGGGTCGCCGACGGCCTCGGAGAGCGCGCGCTCGATCGGCTCGGGGTGATCGGCGTCGCGGAGGGCGAGGCGCGCGGTCGACGGGCCGAGGTAGAAGACCTGCACGCCCGGCGACGCGCGAAAATGAGCGCGGCACGCGTCGACCGTGATGCGCGCGCGATCGTCGGCCTCGTCCTGCTTGAAGAAGTCCGACGGCAGGCGCGCCATCGCGCGTTCGTCGACGAAGCAGAGGCACGCGCCGAGCTCGAGGAGCGCGAACGCGATCGCGCCGATCACCGACGCGAACGACGGCCGCACGAGGCCGCCGAGGAACGCCGAGAGTGCCGCGCGCGCGTCCACGTCGATCGCGACTGACGCTACAACAAGGCCGGCCCCGCGAGCGCGCGCAAGCGCCGGGTGGTAGGGTCGCCGCGTGGTTCCTTCGGGCTCGAGCGGCGCCCTCGTCGACGCGGCGACGCTTCGGCGTGCGCTCGCGGTAGCGCCGCGCGCGGTCGAGGTCCCAGGCGCGCGAGCGGCCGCGGTCGTCCTGCCGGTCATCCTCGACGAGCGCGGCGCGCGGGTCGTGTTGCTCGTGCGCGCGGCGGGCCTGCGCGATCACGGCGGCGAGCTCGCGTTCGCCGGCGGCAAGCCCGAGCCGGCCGACGCGTCGCTCGAGGCGACCGCGCTGCGCGAGCTCGAGGAGGAGCTCGGCGCGCCCGCGTCGAGCGTGGCGGTGCTCGGCGCGCTCGGGGCGGTGCCCGTGCTCGATCGACGCTTCCTGATCCACCCGTTCGTCGCGCTCGCCGCGCCGGGCGCGCAGTTCCGCGTCGCGTCACCCGAGGTCGAGGCGGTCTACGCCGCGCCGCTCGAGGCGCTGCTCACCGGCGCGCGTCCACACTACGCCGTGCGCGCGACGTGGCGAGGCGCCGCCGCGATCGCGCCGCACTTCGAGCTCCTCGAGGACGACCTCCTCGACGGCCCGCCCGCCGCGAGCCGCCGCGTCCTCTACGGCGCGAGCTCGTACGTGTTCCACGACCTGCTCACGCGCGTCGCGATCGCGCTCTCGATCACGCTGCCCGCGCCCATCGTCGAGACCGCCCTCCCGTGGGGCGACCGGTACGACCACGTCACCTCGCGCTGAGGCTACTCGAGCGACTGGGCCTGCTCGATCGCGTCTTCGCGGCGCTCGCGGCGGTTGCAGGCGAGGACCTTCTTGCGGACGCGCACCGCGTCGGGCGTGACCTCGACGAGCTCGTCGGAGTCGATCCACTCCATCGCCGTCTCGATCGTGAGCAGGCGCGGGCTCGCGAGGAGGACGTTCTCGTCCTTGCCGTGGTTGCGCACGTTGGAGAGCTTCTTCTCCTTGATGACGTTCACGTCGGTGTCGTTGGCGCGGTTGTGCTCGCCGACGATCATGCCCTCGTACACCTCGACGCCGGGGACGATGAAGAACATGCCGCGCGGCTGGAGGTGGTGCATCGCGTACGGCGTCGCGGCGCCGGCGCGGTCGGAGACGATGGCGCCCGTCGGCCGGCGCATCATCGGCCCGCCCCACGGCGACCAGCCGTCGAACATCGTGTTGAGGAGGCCCGTGCCGCGCGTCGCCGTGAGGAACTCACCGCGGAAGCCGATGAGGCCGCGGCTCGGCACGCGGAACTCGAGGCGCGCGCGCCCGAAGCCAGGGTTCGTCATCTTCACCATGCGCCCGCGACGCGTCGACAGGCGCTCGGTCACGATGCCGACGTACGAGTCGGGCACGTCGACCACGACGAGCTCCACGGGTTCCATGGTCTCGCCGTCGACCTCGCGCGTGACGACCTCGGGGTTCGAGAGCTGCATCTCGTAGCCCTCGCGGCGCATCGTCTCGACCAGGATCGCGAGCTGGAGCTCGCCGCGGCCGAGCACGACGAACGTGTCGGGCACCTCGGTCGGCTCGACGCGGATGGCGAGGTTCTTCATCGCCTCGCGCTCGAGCCGGTCCTTCAGATGGCGGCTCGTGAGAAACTTCGACTCCTTGCATTTCCCGGCGAAGCTCGACGTGTTGACGCCGATCTTCATCTTGATGGTCGGCTCCTCGACCACGATGCGCGGCAGCGCCTCGGGCTTGTCGGGCGCGGTCACCGTGTCGCCGATCTTCACGTCCTCGAGCCCGGCGATGGCGACGACCTCGCCCGCCTCGGCGCTCACGGCCTGCACGCGGCGGAGGCCCTCGAACGTGTAGAGCACCTTCACGGTGCCGCTCGACGTCTCGCCGTCGCCGACGACGGTCACCGTGTCGCCGTTCTTGATCGTGCCGCGGACGACGCGGCCGACCGCGAGCTTGCCCACGTAGTCGTCGTGCGTCTTGTTGCACACGATGACCTGGAGCGGCGCCGCGGGGTCGCCCTCGGGCGCGGGCACCTTGTCGAGGATGG
>DASYCF010000875.1:0-5505 GCA_036500365.1 Byssovorax sp. | reverse complement strand
CGCTGTTCTCGGCGAGATCGGGCCACGGCGGCGGCTCCTCGCGCACGGCGGCGACGAGCGTGTCGTAGTCGAGGTAGCCCGCCTCGAGGTGCGCGGGCGTCGCGTCGACGACGATCACGTGCTCTATCGACGGCACCTTGTCCTTGAACTTCTCGAACAGCGCGACGAGGCACGCGTCGACGACGATCACCTTGTCCTTCGCGTGCGAGGCGATGAAGCCGATCTCGTCGGGGTGGAGGCGCAGGTTCAGCGTGTGCACGACGGCGCCCATCGCGGGGACGCCGAGGTAGAGCTCGAGGTGGCGCGCGTGGTTCCACGCGAGCGACGCGACGCGATCACCGGCGCCGACGCCGAGCGCGCGCAGGGCCGACGCGGCCTTCGCGGCGCGCTCCGCGACGACGGCGTACGTGACGCGCGAGATGGATCGATCGGCCTCGCGCGTGACGACCTCGTTCCGTGGGAAGAAGCGCCGCGCCCGCTCGAGGAGGTGCGTGACCGTGAGCGGGAAGTCCATCATCTGTCCGGGCAGCATCGGTCGATGCTAGCGCGACGCGTCGGGTGCGTGCTCGAAGGGTGGGACCGCGGATCTCGTCGTCAGCGCCGGCGGCGCCACCGGGACCGTCGGGGCGGAGGTGGACCCCTGACGCGCCCGCGACGCGCGCCATGTGGACGCGCGCGGCCGACGCCTCGATCATCGCGGCGTGAGCGAGCGGGAGCCTCTGGCGCCTCGATCCGGCGACGCCCGCAGCGCGCATTTCGCGGCGACGGTGGGCGCGCGCACGAAGCCTCACCCGGTCACGCTGCGCTTCGCCGACGAGGCCCTCGAACGCGCGTTCGCCGACGCCTACGCCGCGAGCTCGCGCCGCGCGTACCGCCGCATCGTGCCGATCATGGCGCTCGCGTTCCTCGCCTTCTCGCCGATCGACGTGATCATCGACGGCGGGAGCTACACGGTGCTCACGATCCGGCTCATGGTCGCGCCCGTGCTCGCGGCGGCGGTCGCGTTCGGGTTCGCGTCGCCCGCGACCTTCGCCCGGGGCTGGCAGGCGATGCTCGCCGTCATGTTCGGCGCCTCCGCGGTCGCCGTCGCGGCGATGAACTTCTTCGTGCACACGCCGGAGCGGCTCAAGGATCTGTGCCTCGGCGTGTGCCTCATCACGCTGGCGGGGCACACCATCATCATGCTGCGCTTCTCGTGGGCGTCGCTCGTGTCGGTGCTCGCCGTGGCTTCGTACACGACGGCCAGCGCGCTCGCGCCGAACGTGCCGGCGATCGACGCGATCGAGAACCTCGCGTGGCTCCTCTGCGCGACGGCGATGGGGATGATCGGCTCGTACGCGCTCGAGCGGCATCGCCGGCGCGAGTTCGCCGAGGAGCGGCTCCTCGACGCCGAGCGCACGTTGACCGAGCGGCTGCTGCTGAACGTGCTGCCCGAGCCGATCGCGCGACGCCTCCGCCGCGGCGAGAGCTCGATCGCCGAGTCGTTCCCCGAGGTCACCGTGCTCTTCGCCGATCTCGTCGGCTTCACGTCGCTCGCCGACCGCCTGTCGCCCGAGGCGATCGTGCGCGTGCTCGACGACCTGTTCTCGGCGTTCGACGACGAGGCGCAGCGGCTCGGCCTCGAGAAGATCAAGACCATCGGCGACGCGTACATGGTCGTCGGCGGCCTGCCGACCCCGCGCGACGACCACGCCGACGCCGTCGCCGAGATGGCGCTCGCGATGCTCGCGATCACCGAGCGCTACCGCGTCCCGAGCGGCGAACGGCTCGAGATGCGCGTCGGCGTGCACTCGGGCGCCGTCATCGCAGGCGTCATCGGCAAGAACAAGTTCATCTACGAACTGTGGGGCGACACGGTGAACACCGCGAGCCGCATGGAGTCGCACGGCGTCGTCGGCGAGGCGCAGATCACGGAGGCGGCGCGCGCGCGGCTCGGCCCCCGCTTCGCGACGGAGCCGCGCGGCGAGGTCGACATCAAGGGCAAGGGCGTGATGCAGACCCACCTGCTCCGCCGCGCCTGACGCGCGTACGGGCGCTCTCGATGGTCGCGCCCGCCGCGCGCGGGTTAGAATGCTCGCATGGAGAAGAAATTCGCCGTGATCCTCACCGCGCTCTGCGCGAGCGCCGTCGCCACGAACAACTGCACCAGCGGGACCGACGGCGGCGGCGGCCACGAGGCCACGTGCGGCGGGACCGCGGCGACGTGCAACGTCTTCTGCGGCTGCGCGCCGAGCTGCTCGTGCGCCGGCTGTGACGACGCGTCGTTCTGCTCCACGTCGTCGACGAGCTGCACCGGCTCGACGGGCACCGCCGCGAGCACCTGCTCGACGGGCGCGAGTTCGTGCGGGATCGGCGGCATGAGCGGCACCGCGGGCGGCAGCGTGAGCGGCAGCGGCGGAACCGGCGAGAACGGCGCAGGCGGCGCCGGCGGCGACCCCACGGCATCGGGCGGATCGGGCGGATCGGGCGGATCGGGCGGCCAGTAGCGCGCGACGGGCGGTGCGGCTTCAGGTCACGCGTCGGATCACGCCCGCGTGGGCGAGCCGATCGACGAGCTGCGCTCGTGACCGTTGCTCGAGATCGCGGGGCAGCTCGTCCACCGTGAAGCTTGCGCCCGAGAGCGCGTGCTCGATCGTACGCCGGCAGCGCGCCGGGAGGTCCAGCACGCGCGCGCCGCCGGCGTCGCGGATCGACACGCGGAGCCGCGCGCCGGCGCCATCGACCGCGGCGTCGACCGAGGGCACGCGTTCGAAGCGCGCGTCGTCCGCGATGTCTGCCGCGCGGCCAGGTGATCGCTCGCGGCGCAGCCCCGTCGGCGTGACCTGCGCCGTCGCCGTCGCCAACGACTCGAGCGCGCCGCGCGCGTCTGCCCCGTCGAGGAACGTCCGCGCGACGTCGGCGAAGGCGTCGCGCCACGCGGCCTCCGCGCCGTCGACCCCCGCGGCCAGCTGCGCGCGCAGCGCACCGACCGGCACCGCGCGCCGCAGCCGCGGATCGCGCGCGGCGACGTCGGCGAGCGCGACGGTCAAGAGATCGACCCACGCGATCGGCCACGTCCCGATCGTCACGTGCAGCGTGTCGGCGTCGACGGCGGCGACCTCGTGGTAGGTGCCGCGCGGCACATAGAGGAGATCCCCCTGCTCGAGCACGCAGTCGAGGACGAGCTCGCCCGCGTTCGAGAGATCGCGCGACGAGAACGACCGCGGCTTGCGCGAGGCGGTCCCCGCGTCGAACGAGAGCGTGGGCGTCGATCGCAGCGGGTACTTGTGCGTGCCCTCGCGGAGCCGCCAGCGCTTCTTGCCGCGGAGCTGCAGCACGTAGACGTCGTGCGGATCGACGTGCAGGCCCGTGCCGCCGGCGCCCGCGCGCGCGTAGTAGAGGTTCGCGCCGACGATCGACGAGAAGACCCCGTGGAGCATCGCGCAGACCGACTCGATGGCGCGCATGCGGTGGTGCACGTCGTTCACGCGGATGGTGCGACCCGCGGCGATGGCGGCGCGCACGTCGTCGGGGCGCGCCGGGCGCGTCTGCCGCTCGCCGTCGTGCGAGCCGCCGAGGACGTCGAGGTGGTTGCGGCGGTTCGGCGACCGAGGATCGACCGCGCGCCCGAGCGGCTCGAGGTTCTCGACGAGCGCGATCGCCGCCTCCGTCGGGATGGCGCGCTCGTAGTACGACGCGTCGCCGCGCGCGACGTGGAGCGGCCGCTCCTCCCAGTGCGACTCGAGGAAGGTCGCGACATCGACCGGCGCGAGCAGCGCCGCGAACGAGAGCGGCGCGGGCGCCCCGTGCGGGGTCTCGTCGGCCTCGGCGCGCGCCACGCGCGGACTCTACGCCGAGGAGGGCGCGCTCGCGAGCGCCGCGCGGCGACGACCTCGCCACACGAGCACCGCAGGCAGGACGAGCACGGCCGCGAGCAGGCAGCACACCTCGCCGAGCACGGCCGCGACGCCGAGGCTCCGCACGGCGAAGTTCATCGAGCGCACGAGCGCGAGGTAGCCGAGCGTCGTCGTGAGGCTGCACAGCACGACGGCGCCGCCCGTCTCCCGCACGGCGAGGATCGCGCCCGCCGCGTCGCCGCGCGCGTCGTCCGGGTGACGCGCGCGCTCGCGCTCGAAGCGATGGACGATGTTCACCGCGTAGTCGACGCCGATGCCGAACGTGATCGGGAGCGCGATGAAGTTCAGGAAGTTGATGCGGATCTGGAAGAGCACCATCAGCGCGGCGAGCCACGCGACGCCGACGAGCAGCGAGCCGACGACGAGCAGCGACGCGCGCCCGGCGCGGAACGCGAGGACGACGGCGAGCGCGGTCGCGAGCAGCGAGAACACGACGGCGTGCGGCACCGACTCGATGACCGCGGCCCACATGTCCGCGTAGATCACGGCGCGCCCCGAGCCGAGCACGACGCTCCCGTCGGGCAGCGTCGTCGAGCGGTACGCGTCGGCCCACCGCAGGAGGTAGTGCGCGTCCTCGACGAGGTCGCCCGAGGTCGGGCTGATGTAGACGATGCGACCGCGCGTGCCGTCCGCCTCGGTGAACGTGCGCGCGACGCCGACGGGCAGGTCCGCCATCGTGAACGGCTTCAGGTCGTCGGGCGGGATGATGTCGGCGAGGCGCTTCCAGTCCGCGTCGGCGATCAGGCCGTGCCTGCGCGCGCGGAGCAGCTGCTCCTTGAGGTGGAGGAGCGTCGGGATCTTCTCGGCCTGATGGTCGGGGACGAAGTCCTCGAGCGCGACGAGCGCCTTGAAGGGCTTCTCGTCGGCGGGCGCGGCGTCGCGCACGGCGTAGAGCGCGGCACGGAGCGGCCTCACCTGCTCGGGGCGATCGACGAGGATCGCCATGCCGTCGGCGCCGACGTAGCCCGTGATCGCGTCGGCGAGGTGCTTGTAGCGCTCCTCTTCGGCGCGCGACTTGCGCTCGTTTCGCAGGTTGTTGAGGTCGTACTCCATCGGCCCGCGGCGCACGTAGCCGACGGCGGCGACGACGCCGAAGAGCGCGAAGGCGACGCCCGCCGTCGCGAAGAGCCGCGGCGCGCGCTGGACGAGCGCGGCGACGGGGCGCCCGAACGCCGAGCCCCACCCGCGCCGGAGCCGGGCGAAGACGCCGTGCTCGCGCTCGATCGGGAACACGCGCTCCATCAGCGCGAGCACCGACGGGAGCGCGAAATACGTCGCGACCCAGCAGAGCAGCATGCCCACGCAGCCGATGAGGCCGAAGTCGCGGAAGCCGCGGAACTCGGTCAAGAGGAGCGATGCGTACGACGCGGCCGCCGCGCTCGCCGCGGTGAGCGTCGCGAGCCACGTCTCCACGTGCGCCACGTAGACGGCATCTCGCAGCGACGCGCCGTTGCGGCGCTCCTCGAGGTAGCGGGCCATGTAGATGATGCCCGCGTTGATGCCGTTGCCCGCGACGATGGTGAACATGAAGCCCGTCGCCATGTTCAAATGGCCGACGGCGAGCCGCGCGACGCCGAACGTCCAGGCGACGCCGATGAGCATGGCCGTG
>DASYCF010000874.1:0-4247 GCA_036500365.1 Byssovorax sp. | reverse complement strand
CGCGCGCTCTTGCCGAAGCAGCTCCTGCCGCTCGCCGCGGGGTTCGGCCTCGTCGCGACGGGCGCCGCGCTCGCGAGCCTCGCCGTCGCGGGGCCGCGCCCGGTTCGCGGGCTCGATCGCCGCGGCTCCGCTGCCGCGGACGCGCCGTCCCTCGGCGCGGCCTTGCTCGCGGGCGTCGCCCACGGCGCGGCGGGCTGCCCGGGCGCCTCGCGCCTCTCTGCCGCCTTGGTCGTCCTCGTGTGGTTCGGCATGCGCCCGCCGCGCGCCGCGGAGTTCGCGCTCGGCCTCACGTGCGTGAGCTCGCTCGCCGCCGCGACCACGTCGGCGTTCGGCGGCGCGGGCGAGCGCGTCGAGTTCGTCGCCGTCCTCGCCGCGTTCCTCGCAGCGTTCGCCGCCGCGCTCGCCGGGGCCGCGGCGCTCCGTGCGCTCGCCGTGCGCCGCCGCATCGCCGTGCTCGCCGGCTACGTGCTCCCGCTCGGCGCCGCGTTGCTCGCGTACGCCCGTGCCCTACCGCTCGCGTGAGCCAGCCCACTTCACGCTCCCGCGGCCGGCGGAGCTGTTCTACAAACGAGGCATGACGACGCCGTACGCCGTGCTGCTCGCGGGAGGCGCGGGGACCCGCTTCTGGCCCGCGTCGCGCGCGCTCTTGCCGAAGCAGCTCCTGCCGCTCGCCGGGGACGAGCCCATGCTCCTCGCGACGGCGCGCCGCGTGCTGCCGCTCACGGGCGGCTGGGAGCGCGTGCTCGTCGCGGGCGGCGCGCACCTCGAGGCGGCGACGCGCACGTCGGTGCCCGAGCTCCTGCGCGGCAACCTCCTGCTCGAGCCCACGCCCCGCAACACGGCGCCGTGTATCGGCTGGGCGGCAGCGACGCTCGCGCGCGCCGATCCCGAGGCGCTCGTGATGGTGCTGCCGAGCGATCACCACGTCGCCGACGTCGACGCGTTCCGCCGCACCGTCGAGGTCGCGCTCGCGTCGGCCGCGCGCGGCGTGCTGACGACGATCGGCATCCGCCCGCACGCGCCCGAGACCGGCTACGGCTACATCGAGGTCGACGGCGCGCCGACGGCCGGCGCGGCGACGCGCGTCGCGCGGTTCGTCGAGAAGCCGGATCGCGCCCGCGCCGAGCAGTTCCTCGCGAGCGGGCGCTTTTTGTGGAACGCAGGCATGTTCTTCTTCCGCGCGAAGGATCTCCTCGCCGCGATCCGCGCGCACGTGCCCGAGCTCGCCGCCGCGCTCGAGGACCTCGATCGCGCCGCGCTGAAGGGCGAGGAGTCGAGCGCGCTCCCGGCCGCGTTCGCGCGCGCGCCGAGCGTGAGCCTCGACGTCGGCGTGCTCGAGAAGCTCGACGAGATCGCCGTGGTGCCTGGAGACTTCGGCTGGAACGACGTCGGCAGCTGGCAGACCGCGTGGGAGCTCGCGCCGAAGGACGCGGCCGACAACGCGGCCTCGCCGTCGAGCGTGCTCGTCGACGCGCGCGGCAACCTCGTCGTCGATCGTCGGACCACCCCCGGCGAAAAGACGATCGCGCTCGTCGGCGTCGAGGGCCTCGCCGTGGTCGTGACGGACGACGCCGTGCTCGTCTTGCCGCGCGACCGCGCGCAGGACGTCCGCGCCGCGGTCGACGTCTTGAAGAAGTCGTCGCCGAAGCTCGTCTGAAGGAGCCGTCTGCGCGCGAGTCGGCGCGGGTCGCCGCCGTCGCGCGCCGCGTGTACGTTCCGGAGATGCGCGCGATCCTCCCCGTGGTCCTCTTGGCGCTCTGCGCAGCCTGTTCGAGCGACGGGCAGGACGACGCAGCCGGGGCGGGCGGCGGCGCGACATCGACGACCACGACCTCGAGCGACGCCTCGTCGTCGCGCGCGAGCAGCGCGAGCACCGCGAGCACCACGGCGAGCACCGCGAGCGCGGGCGGAGGAGGCGGCGGCGTGGGGGGCTCGGGCGGCGCGCCCGCCGCGCTCACGTTCACCGCGCCCGTCCTCGCGTCGACGACCGTCGGCGGGCGCCTCGTCGCGGCGGACGACCTCGACGGCGACGGCATCGTCGACCTCGTCGTCGCGGGGTCGAACGGATCCCTCGGCACGTTGCTCGGGAACGGAGACGGCACGTTCACCGACGGTCCGGTGCAGTCGTCCGACACGGGCACGAACGCCATGCAGCTCGGCGACTTCGACGACGACGGCATCCTGGACGTGATGACCGCGAACGCGGAGGACGGCATCCACGTGTCCCTCGGCGCGGGCGACGGGTCGTTCGCGCCGTCGATCAAGACGGCCATCATGTTCGGCGCGCGTTCGGCGGCCGCGGCCGACCTCGACGGCGACGGCAACCTCGACGTCGTCGCGACGGTGGACCACGGCATCTCGACGGTGCAAGTGCTCAAGGGCAACGGCGACGGCACGTTCGTCGCGCTCTCGTCCTACCCGGCGCATGAAGCGACCGAGGTCGTCATCGGCGACTTCGACGGCGACGGCATCCTCGACCTGGTCGTGACGCGCTTCGCGCAGTCGTCCGAGCTGAGCCTGCTCCGAGGCGTGGGCGACGGGACGTTCTCCGCCGCCATCGACATCGCCTTCCCCTTCGACCCGGGCACGCTGCACGCCGTCGACCTGGACGGCGACGGCGCCCTCGATCTCGTGGTCGCGATCGCCGGCGCGGGGTTTTGGGTCGTCCGAGGCAACGGCGACGGCACGTTCCAGCCGGCCGACCAGTACACGCCGTCCGACGAGTGCGAGTACGCCGCCTCGGCGGACCTCGACGCGGACGGCCACGTCGATCTCGTCGTGACCGACAACGTGGGCGCCCTCGAGTTCGTGCGAGGGCCCGGCGGCGCTCCCTTCGTGGACACGCAGCTCACGTTCGTGGGCCCGCGGCCGATCGGCCTCGCGCTGGGTGACTTCGACGCCGACGGCCTCGTCGACGTGGCCTTCGCCGACGGCTCCTACGTCTACGTCAGCCTCAACGCCTCGCGCTGACGACGCGTCGCACGGGCGCCGCCGCCGAACCATGCAGGAGCGGTAGCCGAAGGCGCCGCGCGGCCGCGCGACGCGTCGGTTGGGGGCCTGATCGGCGCGCAAAGCAGCATCATGCAATATAGTGCAACGCACTTTTTGCTGCGTGAAACATATTGCGATCTGCGTCTCGGCGAGGCCGTGCATGCCGCCTCGGCGGGTCGGGAGGCGCGTGGCCAGACGCGGACCGCGCCGCCGCCGCCCGATCATCCCAGGATACGCACCTTGAAGCCGAGCTCCTGGCTCAGCGCGACCATCTCGCCGAAGACGTCGCCGTACGCGACCGCGACGTGGTTCGACAGGTAGTGCGCCATCAGCGTCTCCTGCGAGATGCCCATGTCCGCGGCCATGAACGGCCACTCGCGCGTCGTGCCCGTCCACCACGCGTCGCGCACCGCGGGCGGGAGCTTCACGACCTCGCCCTTGCCGATGTCCATCCAGAGCACGCCTTGCTTCACGTAGGCGCGCGCCCACGTCATCTTGCCGGGGAGGCTCTCGCCCGCGAGCGTGCCGCCGGGCGTCGGGAAATAGAGCGAGGGCTGCCTGTACGAGTGCGCGCCCTTCAGCGTGTCGGGGTCGTGGTTGAACGCGTACGCGCCGCACGAGCCCGAGTTCAGGAGCACCCACAGGAAGCGGCCGTCGTGGCGCGCGCCCCAGCGGACGTCGTGGAACATGACGGCCTGGTGCAGGCCCTTCTTCTTCAAGAGGCGCTTCAAGAGCTCCATCGGCACGGCGTTGCCCTGGTCGGCCTCGGTCGCGGTCGCGATCGTGTCGCCGTCGGACTCGGGGCGGCACGTCGAGTTCAAGAGCCCCTCGGCGAGGTCGCTCGGCGCGCGCAGCGGGATGAGCCCGAGCTGGTATTGCCAGCCGAGGCAGTCGGCCTTGAACTCGTGCAGGAGGTCGAGCACGACGAGGTAGTCCTTCAGCTGCTCCTTCGTCGCGGCCTCGTCGAAGTCGTCGGCGCCGCTCTCCTTCCAGTGGAACGTGAGGCCCTTGTCGCGCACGAACGCGAACGCGGCGTCGATGCGCGAGGCCTCGATGCGGCGGCCGCGATCGATGATCCAGGCCTGATCGACCTTGTGCTCCGTGAAGCCATGACGGTTCAGGAGGCGAGGGCCGAAGTAGCCGTTGATCATGCCCATCGACGTGTCGCCGAGCATGAGCAAGAGCACGCGTCGACGCTGGATCTCGCTCGCGACCTCCTTCGCGATCTTCACCGCCGCCTCGGACACGGGGGCGGA
>DASYCF010000873.1:0-9524 GCA_036500365.1 Byssovorax sp. | reverse complement strand
CCGGCGGCGCTCCGCGTGAAGCTGCTCCCCGACGGGCGAATCCGCGGCCTGATGCAGAACGACTGACGTCGACCGCGCGCTCAGCGCGGCTCGGGCGCGGCGGGCGTCGCCTTCGCGGAGGTCGGCGCCGCCGGCTCGTCGGGGCGCGCGCGCTTCGGTGGAGCGTCGGAGAGGCGCGCGACGGGGCCCGGCGTCGGCGTGCCGAGCGCGTCCATCACGGCAGGCAGCACGACGGCGAACGTCGAGCCCCTGCCCTCGTACGACCGCACCTCGATGCGGCCGCCCGCGCCCTGCACGATGCGCTGGCTGATCGCGAGGCCGAGGCCCGTGCCGCGGTCCTTCGTCGTGAAGAACGGCATGAACAGGTTCTCGAGGACCTTCTGCGAGATGCCGGGGCCGTTGTCGGCCACGGTGAGCTCGACGAACGGCTCCTCGTTCGGCCCGGCGCCCGAGCGCGTCCCGCGGCCGAAGCGGAGGCGCGTCGACACGATCATCCGGCCGCGCCCCTTCATCGCCTGCGCCGCGTTGCGGAAGAGGTTCATGAGGACCTGGCGCAGGTGCTCCGGATCGATGGCCACGCGCGGGAGCTCGGGATCGAGCACGACGTCGACCTTGAGCTCTTCGCTCGTGGGCTCGGTCGAGAGCACCTGCACGGTGCGCCGCACGACGGCGTTCGCGTCCGTCGGCACGACGCTGCCCTGGTTCGGCCGCGCGAGATCGAGCACGGAGCCGACCACGCGATCGAGGCGGTCGACCTCCTCGAGGATGATCTGCAAGAACTCGCGCGACGCGGGGTCGGCGTCGCGGCCGTCGTCGGCGGGGTCGGCGAGGAGCTGCGCCGCGCCCTTGATGGCGCCGAGCGGGTTCCGGATCTCGTGCGCGAGGCCGGCAGCCATCTGCCCGAGGACGGCGAGGCGGTCGCGCACCTTCATCTGCGCGTACACGCGCGAGTTCTCGACGACGACGCCGATCTGCGCGCCCATCGAGTCGAACAGGCCCACCTCGTCGGCCGAGAACGCGTCGCGCGCGCGATCGTCGGCGACGACCAGCAGGCCGATGAGGTCCGCCGCCTGGTCGCGGATGCCGACGACGACGCCGAGGCGCAGGCCGCCGAGCACCTCCGCCGCCGCGCACACGGCCTCGGCCGCGTCGGCGCGACCGCCGCCGTCGCGGGCCTCGCGCGCCTCGCGCTCGACGTCCTCGAGGGCGAGCGCTGCCTCGAGCCGGTCGAGCAGCGCGCGCGCCGTCGCGACCTCGACGCGCTGGGGGACGCGCTCGCCGAGCCCCGCGAGCTTGTCGAAGCCGGTGCCGTCGGAGTCGCGGATGTAGAGGCCCGCCGCCGTGACGCGCCGCGACTGCTCGAGCGCGGCGAGGACGATGGAGCCCATCTCGTCGACCTCGAGCGTGTGCACGAGGCGGCGCCGCGCGAGCGCGATCGACGACTCGAGATCGAAGCGCTCGCGGAAGAAGAGCCGCTGCACCTGCTCCTCGACGCGATCGCGCAGCGGGTCGAACACGACGAGGATGACGATCGCCGCGAGGACGGCGTTCAAATACATCGTGTTGAACGTGCCCATGTACGTGAGCAGCACGAAGAAGATGAACGCGATCAAGAACGCGACGGCGGTCGCGACGAGCAGGCGCGCCACCATCTCGTAGAGGTCGAGCAGGCGGTCGTGCTGGAGCGCCTGCGCGAGCACGAACAAGAACACGACCGAGAGCACGGCGCCGATGGGGGGCAAGCGCACGCCGAGGAACCACGCGAAGTCGGCGACGCTCGCGAGGCCCGCGGCGGCGCCCGTGACGACGAGGAACCGCACGCGGCGCTGCGTCGCGCGCGACGAGCTCCGCGCGCCGCGCTGACCGAGCGCGTAGAGCCCCGCGGTCAGGAGCGTGAAGACGTACAGAAACACGGCGACGCGCGCGCTGGTCGCGGCGTGCTGCGAGCTGAGCTCGAGGAGCACCATCACGCCCGCGAGCGCCGTGGCCACGCGTAGCAACGTCGACTTGCCGCTCGGCTCGCCCTCGTCGGGCAAGATGGCCTTGAAGAGGTTCAGCGCGAACGGCGGCAGCAGCACGGCGAGCAGCGCCGTGAAGCGCTCCCAGATCGCCGCCTGGAAGATGCCGAAGAGCGACTGCGACAGGTACCAGAGCCCGACGTCGGCCGCGAACGCCGCGAACAGCAGGTGGACCAGCCGCACGCGCCCGCGCAGCAGGGTCGAGATGGCGATCGCGAGCGCGAGCGCCCCGCACACGAGCGTCGTGCGCGTGCGGATGATGTCCATGCCCAGCGTCGGCACGGATGGGATCCTACCTGGGCGCGGACCTCGACACCGCCTCGCTCATGAGGCAGCGGAGATCGGTCGCGGTTACTTCGTCTTCGACGTGTTGCCGTTGCCGTTGGGCGTCGCCGGGTCGGACTCGCCAGGATCGGCGGGATCGCCAGGGTCGCCTGGCATCGGGCCGGTCGCTTCGTCGCCGGCGGGGTCCGCGCCGGGGACCCACGGGCTGGGCTCGGGATCCTCGTTCTGCGTGCCGGGCGTCGTGACCTCGCCCTCGGCGTACGCGACGTCGCCGCCTGCGGTCACTTCACCGTTGAGATCGCTCTGTACGGTCGCCACCGGATCGTCGTCGGCCGCGTCCGAGTCGTCGCCGACACAGCCGAACGCCGAGCACGCCAGCGCGATCGCAACGCCAAGGAGCGCGAAACGCCTGCCGCCCATGATCACATGTCCTCCGCGTCGGCATCGACGCCGCCGAAGCCGTACTGCTTCACCAGCTGAGAAAGCCTCGGCCGCTTCATGCCGAGCAACGTCGCGGCGCGCGTGATGTTCCCGCCCGACTCGGCGAGCGCGCGCTCGATGCATTCTTTCTCGATGAGGCGCTTCATGTCGCTCAGGCTGACCCCGGATCGAACAGAAGCATAGGCCATCTCCGTCGTCGAGGCACCGCCCTGTTCGCGGGTTGACGGCGGCACGTCGGCGATCGGCATCTCGGGCGCCACGGATGCAGCGCCGATGCCAGACGGCGACGAGAGCGTCGGCGGGGCGATGAGATCGCGAAGGCTCTCGACATTATTCGAGAAATCGTCAGTCGCCAGGACGTCGCCGTCGGCGAAGAGGGCGGCCGCGCGCAGGGCGTTGTCGAGTTCCCTGACGTTCCCGGGCCAGCTGTGCGCCTTGAGGGCAGCGAGGGCGCCCTGCGCGATGCGCTTGACAGGGACGCCCCGCTCGGACGCGACCCGCGCCAGGATCGAGTCGGCAATGGCGCCGAGGTCGCCGAGGCGCGACCGGAGCGCGGGCACCTCGAGGACGACGCCGCGCAGGCGATAGTAGAGGTCCTCGCGGAACTCGCCGCGCGCGACCATCGCCTTCAAGTCGCGGTGGGTCGCGCAGACGATGCGGACGTCGGCCTGGATCTGCGTGACGCCGCCGACGCGCTCGAACGTCTTCTCCTGCAGCACGCGGAGCAAGGCGACCTGCGTGCGCGGCGAGATGTCGCCGATCTCGTCGAGGAAGAGCGTGCCGCCCTCGGCCATCTCGAAGCGGCCACGGCGGCGCGACGCGGCGCCCGTGAACGAGCCCTTCTCGTGGCCGAAGAGCTCGGACAAGAGGAGCGTCTCGACGAGCGCGGCGCAGTTCACCTTGACGAGCGGGCCGTTGCGACGGTCGCTCGCGCGATGGATCGCGTCGGCGACGAGCTCCTTGCCGGTGCCGCTCTCACCGTGGACGAGGACGGTGGCGTCGCTCGGTCCGATCTTCTGCACGGCGGCGAGGAGCGCGACGATCGTGGGGTCCTTGCCGACGATGGTGCGCGCCTGCGCGTCGGGACGCGCCGAGGGGCGCACGGTGCGGCGCACGTCGGACGAGGGCTCGCGACCGTCGCCCGAGCGCGCGTCGTCCTGCGGTTCGTCGCGGTGGGCCGCGAGGCGCGCGAGCTCGGCGAGGTCGCGGCGGGCGAGGAACCTCGCACGGAGCTCGTCGGGCAGCGCGTCCGCGACGCACGCCTGCAGCGCGAGCGCGGCGGCGACGTGGGCGCGCGCAGCAGCCGAGTCGTCCGCGTCGAAGCGCGCGCGGGCGAGGAGCGTGTGCGCCTCGCGCGCGAGCTCGCCGTCGTCGGCCGAGCGCACGAGCTCGAGCGCCTCGAGGCCGATCTCGAGGTACGGCTCGCCAGCGGCGCGCGCCCGGTGCGCCTCGAGCAGGGTGACCTCGGCCTTCGCGCCGGCCGAGTTGGCGGCAGCCCGCGCCTTCTCGAGCGCGTGCGCCATGCGCGCGAGATCGCCGTCTTCGAGGGCGATGCGCGCGGCGATGCGGTAGCACTCGCCGAGCTTCGCGCCGTCGCTCGACGCGCCGACGGCGGCGAGGGCGGCGGCGACCTCGGCCGCGGCCTCGAGCGTGTTGCCACGCGCGAGGCGAACCCGCGCCGCGACGAGGGCGAAATGGGCGGCGCGGCTCGCGGGGATGCTCGGCCCGCACGCCTTGCGGCCGAACGCGAGCGCCTGGTCCGCCTCGGCGACGAGCCCGAGCCGCAGCCGGAGCTCGGCGAGGTTCGCGATGAGGCGCGCGAGCGCGATCTTTTCGCCGACCGCGCGGCACACGTCGATCGCCTGCTCGGCGAGGCGCAGCGCGTCGGTGTACTCGTGCTTGAGGATCGCGATCGTGGCGAGGTTCTGCAGCGCGAACGAGACGGCGCGCGGCTCGCCCGCGCGCTCGCCTTCGACGAGGACCTCGTTCAACATCGCGCGCGCTTCGTCGCGGCGGCCGCTCGACAGGAGGGCGATGGCGCGGTTCAGGCGCGCGCGGAGCTCGCACGTGACGTCGCCCTGGCAGGCCGCTTCGCACGCGTCGGTCGCGAAGTGGCGCTCGGCGTCGATCCACGCGCCGCGGGCGAGCAACAGCTTGCCGAGCACGTTGCGCGCGGTGAGCCGCGTGGTGAGATCCGGCGCGTCGGCGAACGCCGATTCGGCGTGCGCGCGCGCGGCGTCGATCTCGCCCATCGTGTACCGCACCTCGGCGATCTCGACGCTGGCGCGCGCGCGCGTCGCCACGTCGGTCGCCTTGGCGAGGGCCTTGTCGAGGACGATCGCGGCCGTCGTCAGATCTCCGCGCACGCCGGTCGCCCGGCCGAGCGTGACGAGCGCGTCGCACGAGTCGTCGCGCGAGACGAGCGACCGCGCGAAGCCGAGGGCGCGCTCGACGTCGCCGACGCGCAGCGCGAGCTCGGCGGAGCGGCGGAGGCGCGGCGACGCGTCGGCAGCAGGGGCCTTCGCGAGCGTCGCCTCCCAGCGATCCCAAAAATCTGCGCGGGCGTCGGCGTCGGTCAGCGCGCCGATCGCGCGCGACGCCGCGGCCTCGGCGCGGTCGAAGTCGCCCGCGATGCCGAAGAGCTCGCTCGCGCGCGCCGCGGCCCACGTCTCGGCCACCCACGTCGCCTCGAGCGCGCACGCGACGTCGATCGCGTCGCTCGCGTCGGTCTCGATCACGGGCATGGGCGCGCCGGTCGCCACGAGACGACCGCTGCCGTCGACGGAGAAGAGGCCCTTGTGGACCAGCTCGTCGCGAGCCGACGTCGGGCCGAGGGCAGACACCTGCGCGAGCGACCAACCGCGCTGCGAGAGGCGCAGCCGGCCGAGGAGGCGTCGCGCGGCCAGCGAGAGGCGCTCGGCCTCGCACGGCTCGTCGGCCGGCGTGCGCTGCGCGGCGAGCCACCACGACTCGACGTGCTCGAGCCGATCGATCGACGACGGCGGCGCCGCGTCCGCGACGAGCGCGCGCCAGAAGCTCTTGACGTCGCGCGGGCCGACGTCGCCGAGCGAGATCACGTGGGCTTCGCCGGTCGGAGGCGCGGTCGAGAGTGACACGACCACCGGGCCTTCGCCTTCGCCCGAGAGGACGCGCGCGATCTCGTCGGCCGCGGCGCGACCCCACTGCGTGCGGCGATCGTCGACCACGACGAGCACCGAGCCCGTGCCCGCCTGGGTGATCACGGAGGCTGCGGCGAGCGGATCATTGATGACGGCGCGCGCCGCCGTGGGCGACGCCTGCGCGCCGACGCGCGACGCGAGCTCGCGCCACGGATCGTCGGTCGGGAGGCCGGCGACGCGCACGACCTTGCGCCCGGCGTCGCGCGCGCACCGCTCGACGTGCCTCGCGACGGCCTCGAGCGACGCGGCGGCGCCGCACACGTGGACGAGCGTCCGGCGCCCTTCGCGCGCGATGCGCTCGAGCTCGGCGAGGGGCTCGACGCGCTCGGCCGCCTCACGAGGCTGGACCTCGTTGTCGCGAACGGCGGCGAGTGCGACAGCGCGAAGCAAGACAGATGAAGATTACGCGAAAGCGCGCCCCTTCTTCAACGCGAACCGTCGGACGACGTCAGCTACAGCCCGCCCGGATTTTTCTCATTTGGCCGCCTCCGAGATGGCCGCCGCGATGGCATCGAACGCCGCGCCGGGCTCCTCGTGGAGGGATCGGGCGACGGGAATTTGCGCGGCCGTTGACGCCACGTAGAGAGGCACGAGAGCGGGCGCGAGCTGACGCAGCGTGTCGAGGTGGCGCGCGACGCCTGCCGCGTCACCGCGCCGGACCGGTCCCGTGAGCGCGTCCGGGAGCCCGAGCGCCTCGACGTTCTCCGCGACGCTTCGGAGGAGCGGGCCGAGCATGTGCGCGGCCGTCTCGCCGTCGACGCCGGCCTTGCCGAGCAGCTCGACGCCAGCGGCCGCGAGCGCCGCCGCGCCGTTCGCGACGAGCCCCGCGGCGGCGTGGTAGGCGACGCGATCGAGTCCAGGGAACGTGCGCGCCGTCATCCCGAGGAGCTCCGCGAGCTCACGCGCGCGCGCGACGGCGTCCGCGTCGCCGTCGACGTGGAGCTGCCCTCGCAGCAGCGACGGCGACACGCGCGGCGAAGCAAACGAGATCATCGGGTGCATCTGCGCGACGGAGACGTTCGGCCCGCGCGCCGCGGCGAGCGCCTCGGGGCCGAGCGCCCCCGCGCAGTGCACGATCGCCACGCGGCGATGGCCGACGAGCCCACGCGCGACGAGATCCGCGGCGAACGGCGCGATCGCTTTGTCGCGCAGCGCGACGATCACGAGGCCGGCGTCGATCGGCGACTCGGGCGGCCCGAGGCGGCCCGCGCGCGACGTGACGCGGACGCCCTTCGCCGCGATCTCGCGCGCGAGCGCGGCGCCGACCTTGCCTGCTCCCTGGACGTGGATCGCGCCGATCACGCCGACGACTCAAGCACGGTAAAGGCCCCGCTGCTCGATGAAGCCCGCGACCGACGTGGGCAGCAGGTCGCGCACGGCGTCGAGGCGGCCCGCGCACACGGCGGCGCGGATCTCCGTGCTCGAGACGGGCGGGAGCAGCGGCGGCCCCGCGTGGAGCGCGCCGTCCGTCGTGGCGGCGCCGCGCCGGCCGAGCACGAGTGGCGGCGCGATCTCGGCGATGCGATCGAAGCGGTGCCACTTCGGCAGATCCGCGAGCACGTCGGAGCCGATGAGCAGGCGCAGCTGCCACGCGGGCTCGCGCCGCGCGATCTCCTCGACGGTGCGGAGCGTGAGGCTCTCGCCGCCGAGGTCACGCTCGAGCGTCGAGACGCGGGCGCGCGGCAGCAGCTCGAGCGCGAGCCTGCACATCTCGAGGCGCGCGTCGTACGGCGCGAGCTCCTTCGCGAACGGGTGCTGGTAGACGGGCACGACGAGCACCTCGTCGATCGGCGCGGCCGAGAGGGCGTACGCCGCCGCGAGCACGTGCGCGACGTGCGGCGGGTTGAAGCTCCCGCCGAAGATCGCGACGCGGAGCCCGTCAGCCATGGCCGCCCTGGATGTGCATCTTGCTCGCGCGCGCGCTGCCGACCTGCTCCGTGAGGACGACGGCGCCGCCGTTCGACGCGATGACGTCGACGCGCACGCCGCCGTCGCCGTCGTCGAGGAGCGCGCAGCCGCCTTGCGGATCGGTGAGCGGGCCGGGCGACAGGAAGATGCGCGTGCCGACCTTGCGCACGAGGGCGGCGTCGCTCTTTCCGAACACGAGGATGCTCGCGGCGAGGATGTCCTCCTCGTCGAGCGTGGCCTTGTCGTGCACGAAGAGGACGACGCGGCCGTCGAGCAGCTCGATCGTCCGCGAGCCGGGCTCGAGCGCCGTGAAGGCGACGAGATCGAGGCGCGCGCGCTCCTTCGCGACGAACGCGTCGATCTCCGGCGGCTTCGCGCGGGCGCAGCGCGCGGCCGCCCGCTCGAACACGCCGGCGTCGCTCGGATCGGCGCCGACGATCTCGCGCGCCCACCGCTCGACCACGCGATCGAGCGCGTCGTCGTCGCCGATGTAGAGCACGCGGTCCGCGGCGTACTCCGTTCGAAGCAGCGAGGCCGCGCGCGCGAGCGCGCCGAGATCACCGAGAGCGGGGCCGAGGATCCCGAGGCGCATCGACGTGACGGTCCAGGCACGGGCCAGGACGCGAGCAGAGACTAATCGAAGCCGCGCACGTCGTGATAGCGTCCGCCCATGTTCAAGGGCCGTCGCCGGGCGCCGGTCGACCCGGTGACGTTCACGCTCGACGGGGCGGACGTCACGGCCGAGCGCGGCGAGCCGCTCGCGATCGCCCTCCTCGCGGCGGACAAGACCATCGTCGCGCGGAGCCCGAAGCTCCACCGCCCGCGGGGGCCGACGTGCTTTCGCGGGGCGTGCGACGGCTGCCTCGCGCGGGTCGACGACGCGCCGAACGTGATGACGTGCCTCGTCCCGGCGCGGGGCGGCGAGCGCGTCGAGTCGCAGAACGTCGTCGGCTCGCGCAAGGCGGATCTGCTGCGCCTCACGGACTGGTTCTTCCCGCAGGGCATCGATCACCACCATTTGATGGCCGGCGTCCCCGCCCTCGGCGAGGCGATGCAGGCCTTCGCGCAGAAGGTCGCCGGTCTCGGGCGCCTGCCGGGCCAGGTGCAGGAGATCGAGGCCGGCGCGCGGCTCGAGGCGGACGTCGTCGTCGTCGGCGCCGGCGTCGCGGGCATGGCCGTCGCGTCGGCCCTCTCCCGCGCGAAGCTCGACGTCGCGCTCGTCGACGACGGCCTCGCGCCGGGCGGCTCGCTCCACGGCGCGCCCGACGTGCAGAGCGCGGTCGCCCGGCGCGCGCCGCTCGACGGCGTGACCCTCCTCGCGCGGCACGTGTGCGCGGGCGCGTTCTTGCCGTCCGAGGCGCCGCGCCCGCCGGGCGATCGCGCCGATGGGGTCACGCTGCTGGTGGTCGACGACGCGCGCGCGAAGCTCGTGACGGCTCCCGCGATCGTGCTCGCGACCGGCGCGCACGACGGCGTGGTGGCGGCCTTCGGCAACGATCTCCCGGGCGTGTTCTCCGCGCGCGCGCTCTGCCGCCTCCTGGCGAGCGGCCTCGAGCCCGACGGGCCGATCGGCGTCGTGCGCGGCGAAGGCGCAGGCTTCTGGGGCGACGAGCTCGCGAGGCGCGCGGGCGGCGGCGTCTCGATCGGCGAGGCCGAGCTCGAGGGCTTCGCCGGCCGCGCCCACGTGTCCGCG
>DASYCF010000872.1:0-4122 GCA_036500365.1 Byssovorax sp. | reverse complement strand
AAATCGCAGCGCGAGTACATCCTCCGCCAGCAGATGAAGGCGATCAAAGAGGAGCTCGGCGAAGGCGGCGACGACGACGAGATCGAGGAGCTCCGCGAGCGCGTGCGCCGCGCCAAGGTGCCGGCCGAGGTCGAGAAGGTCGTGAAGAAGCAGCTCTCGCGGCTGCGCTCGATGGCCCAGCAGTCCGCCGAGTTCAACGTCACGAAGACGTACCTCGAGTGGATCGCGGATCTCCCGTGGTCGAAGACGACCGTCGACAAGCTCAGCGTCGCCGACGTGCGGCGTTGCCTCGACGAGGACCACCTCGGCCTCGCGAAGGTGAAGAAGCGCATCGTCGAGTACAGCGCGATCCGTCAGCTCCGCAGCGACAAAAAAGGGCCCATCCTGCTCTTCATCGGCCCGCCCGGCGTCGGCAAGACGAGCCTCGGCAAGTCGATCGCGCGCGCGATGGGCCGTCGCTACGAGCGCATCGCCCTCGGCGGCGTGCGCGACGAGGCGGAGGTGCGCGGCCACCGGCGCACGTACGTCGGCGCGCTGCCCGGGCGCATCCTGCAGGCGCTCAAGAAGGCCGGCACCAAGAACCCCGTGCTCGTGCTCGACGAGGTCGACAAGATGGGCGTCGACCTCCGCGGCGACCCGGCCGCGGCGCTGCTCGAGGTGCTCGACCCCGAGCAGAACTCGACGTTCCAGGATCACTACCTCGATCTCCCGTTCGACCTGTCGCAGGTCATGTTCCTCGCGACCGCGAACAACCGCGACGGCATCCCGCCCGCGCTCTACGACCGCATGGAGGTCATCGAGGTGCCCGGCTACACGCGCACCGAGAAGCTCGGCATCGCGCGCGAGTTCCTCGTGCCGAAGCAGCTCTCCGCGCACGGGCTCACCGACGAGCGGCTCGAGTTCCCCGAGAACGGCGTCGCGACCCTCGTCGACAACTACACGGCCGAGGCGGGCGTGCGCGGCCTCGAGCGCGAGATCGCCGCCGTGTGCCGCTCGACCGCGGTGAAGCTCGCCGAGGGGATCGACATCCACGAGGTGGCGACGCCCGAGCACGTGGAGCAGGTGCTCGGCCCGCACAAACACCGGCCCGAGACGGCCGAGCGCGACCTCGTGCCCGGGGTCGCGACCGGGCTCGCGTGGACGCCCGGCGGCGGCGTGATCCTGTTCATCGAGGCGACGCGCATGCCCGGGAAGGGGAACGTCGTCCTCACGGGCAACATGCGCAACGTGATGCAAGAGTCGGCGACGACGGCCGTCTCGTTCGTGCGCAGCAAGGCCGAGAAGCTCCACCTCGACCCCGAGTGGCTGCGCACGATCGATCTGCACCTCCACATCCCGCAGGGCGGCACGCCGAAGGACGGGCCGAGCGCCGGCGTCACGATGTTCACGGCGGTGGCGTCGCTGCTCCTCGGCTTCCCCGTGCGGAGCGACGTCGCGATGACGGGCGAGATCTCGCTGCGCGGCCGCGTGATGCCCGTCGGCGGCGTGAAGGAGAAGCTCCTCGCGGCGCACCGCGCGGGCATCCACCACGTGCTCATCCCCGAGCGCAACCGCCGCGACCTCGACGACGTGCCGCAGGACGTGAAGGACCAGATGCAGATCACCCTCGTGTCGACCGTCGACGAGGTGCTCCCGCTGGTGCTCGCGCCGCCGCCCCGGCCCGCCAGCGAGCGGGCTCCCGCCGAAGAGCAGGTCTAGCGACTCGTCCGCTCCGCCGGTGAGCGCCGCCGCGGGCTGTCCGCTGGAGCGGTCGGCGCCGTCGCGTCTTCGCCGAAAATCACCACGAAACGCGCGGCACGCCGGCTGCTCTACGGCGCTCCGTCACGAGCGCTGCGACGGACGCGGCGCGCGACGGGAGGCGATCATGATGGATGCGTTCAAGAGCGGCGGCTTCGGCATGTACCCGACGACGATCTTCGGTCTCTTGCTGGTGGCGGCGGCGGTGCGGTACGCGATGTCGCCCGAGCGGCGCTTCGTCCCGCTGCAGCTCAGCCTCGGCGTGCTCACGCTCGCGGCGGGCACGCTCGGGTGCGTCACGGGCGCGATCAAATCGGCGTCGGCGCTCTACGACGTGCCGGCGGACAAGCGGTCGCTGTTCATCCTCGGCCTCGGCGAATCACTGAACAACGTCGGCTGCGCGCTCGCGCTCGTCGCGCTGGCGGCGCTCGTCGCGAGCGTCGGCGCCGCGCGCCTGGCCTCGATGACGCCGCAGCGCGAGCTCGCCTGAAGGCCCACGGCGGCGCTCGACGCACGCGGGGCGTGAGCCGTTCTCCGGGCGTCGCGCGTCGAATCCATGCGCCGCACCTCCCGCGCCGGATGGCGCGAGGGTGCGAGCGCCGTTTTCCGCCCTGGGTCTCCGTCAACGAGCGTCGAGCCAGCGCTGCAGCACGATGGCGGCGGCCACGCCGTCGACCTTCGATTTGCTCTGTCGCGCGTCGCGGCCGCTCGCGCGGAGCTGTCGGGCGGCCTCGACCGTCGTCAGGCGCTCGTCGACGAGCTCGACCTCGACGCCGGTGGCGTCGGCGAGCTCCTGGGCGAACTTGAGCGCGCGCCGCGCCGCTGGGCCCTCGCCGCCGCCGAGCTCGAGCGGCAGGCCCACGAGGAACCGCTCGAGCTTCTCCGAGACGGCGAGCGCCTTGAGCGCCTCGAGCAGCGGCTTGCGGCTCGTCGCGTCGACGAAGGGGCGCGCGTGCGCGTACAAGCCGAGCTCGTCGGCCACGGCGACGCCCGCGCGCGCCTTGCCGAGATCGATCGAAGCGACGCGGACGGGCCTTTGCGCCAACGCACGCCAGCGTGCGCGGGGCCGCGGGCGAGGGTCAACGAAAATGCCGCGTTCCCTCGGCGTCGGAGCCGTGCCCGAGCGCGTTGCTGCGGGCCGACTTGCTTGACCCCTCTACCCGCTCCGAGCATAAGCCGCGGCGGTCATGGAGCTTCTGCGGGCCGTCAGGGGGATGAACGACATCCTCCCGGAGGAGGTGTCGCGATGGCACCGCCTCGAGGCGGCCTTTCGCGCGCACGCCGAGCTCCACGGGTACGCCGAGGTCCGCACCCCGCTCATCGAGGCGACGGCGCTCTTCGAGCGCGAGGTCGGCGCGACGACCGACATCGTGGAGAAGGAGATGTACTCCTTCACCCGCCACGACGACGCGCTCACCGTCCGGCCCGAGGGCACCGCGGGCGCCGCGCGCGCCTACGTCGAGCACAAGGTCCACACGAAGGAGCCGGTGTCGCGCTGGTACTACCTCGGCGCGATGTTCCGCGGCGAGCGGCCGGCCAAGGGGCGCTACCGCCAGTTCTGGCAGGCCGGCTGCGAGCTCTACGGCGACCCGGGCCCGCTCGCCGACGCCGAGATGATCGACCTCGTGTGCGGCTTCCTCGAGCGCGTGGGGATCCACGGCTTCCGCGTGCACGTGAACTCGATCGGCGCGCCCGCCTCGCGCGACAAGTTCCGCGAGGCCGTGCGCGACTACTTCCGCGCGCACGAGGCGTCGCTGTCGGACGACTCGCGGCGCCGCCTCGAGACGAACGCGCTCCGCGTGCTCGACTCGAAGGACCCGCGCGATCGCGCGCTCGCCGCGGGCGCGCCGCGCATCACCGATCACCTCGACGCGGACGACGCGGCGCACTGGCACGGCGTCGTGAAGTACCTCGACGCGCTCGGCGTCGACTACGTGGTCGATCCGTCGCTCGTGCGCGGGCTCGACTACTACACGCGCACGCTGTTCGAGGTGAAGGCGACGGCCTCCGATCTCGGCGCCCAGAGCGCGCTCGGCGGCGGCGGCCGCTACGACGGCATGGTGAGGTCGCTCGGCGGCCCCGAGACGCCGGCGATCGGCTTCGCGCTCGGCCTCGAGCGCATCCTGCAGACGATGCCCGCGGTCGACGTCGCGCGCCCTCCGATGGTGTACCTCGCGCCGCTCGCCGAGGTCGGCGCCGAGAAGGCGCTGCTCGTGGCCCGCGAGCTCCGCGCCGCCGGCGTCCGCGCCGAGATCGACCGCGGCGGCAAGCTCAAGGCCATCCTCCGCCGGGCCGACGGTCGTGGCGCGCGCCTCTGTATCATCCTCGGCGACGAGGTGGCGCGCGGCGTCGCGTCGGTGAAGGACCTCGCCTCGCACGCGCAAG
>DASYCF010000871.1:0-13045 GCA_036500365.1 Byssovorax sp. | reverse complement strand
TGGACGACGATGCCCACGCCTGGCGGCGGTTACCGCGGGCTTGCGCGGACGTCGAGCGATGGCGGCTTGCGCTCCGGCGCGGCGCTCGGCACGCTCGCGGGCGATGGCGACGTGGGACACCGTGGTCGACCTCGGGCTCGCGCTCGACGGCGTCGAGCTCTCGACGAGCTACGGCACGCCCGCGCTCAAGGTGAAGGGCAAGCTCGTCGCGCGGCTGAAGGAGGACGGCAGGGCCGTCGCGCTGCGCGTCGCCGACCTCGACGAGAAGGAGGGCCTGCTCGCGACCGAGGCCGACGCGCTCTTCACGACGCCGCACTACGACGGCCACGCCTACGTGCTCGTGCGCCTCGCGAAGATCGAGCGCGCGCGCCTCGCCGAGCTCCTCCGAGGCGCGCACGCGATGGCGGCGCCCGCGAGCAAGGCCGCGAAGAAGGCGATCCAGGCGACGCCGAAGAAGCGCGCCCGCCGCCCCGGCTGATCACCAGGGATCGACGCAGCGGAAGCCGACGTCCGGGCTCGCGTACACCGCGAGCGAGCCGGGCGTGCCCCAGCTCGTGTCGCCGCCTCCGGTCACGAAGTGGATCGAGTCGGGCAACGTCGAGCGCCAGCTCCCGCCGACGAAGACGAACTTGTGATCGCGCGGGCTGTCGTCCGCGCGCTTCGTCGACGTCCACTCCGCGACGTTTCCGACGAGATCGAGGATTCCGCCGCGCGACGCGCCCTCGGGGAATGCTCCCACGGCGCACGGGTCGGCGCGGTGCTCGACGCCCGACCAGCAGAGCTGATGCTTCGGCGCCGCGCTGCCCCAGGGGTACGTCGCCGCCTCGTCGCCGCCGCGCGCGATCCACTCCCACTCCTCGACCGTCGGCAGGCGCGCGTGGCGGAACGCGCAGTAGGCCTCGGCCTGCGCGTGCGTGACGCAGTTCACGGGGAGGTCGAGCTCGCTGCGGCTCTCGGTGCAGTGCTCCCCGGTGTCGGGCCGACCGCAGACCGCCTTCGGGCAGTCCCGATACGCGCCGCGCGTGACCTCGGTGACGTCGACGCACAGCGCGGCGATCTCCGCCGGGCCGCCGCGCACGATGCTCGGGAACGTGCCGCCATCGACGCGCGCCATGCCCGCGGGGCACGCGTCGTCCGGGGCGACGCCGGGGTCCTCGCGCGGCGTCGCGCAGACCTGCGTCGCGCGCTCGTCGAAGGCGCGCTCGGCGAGGCGCCGGGCGGCGTTTCGCTCGGCGTGGCGCGTCCGCGGCGCGGCGCACGCGAGGAGCTGACAGGCGACGCCGACGTGGGCGTTGCACGCCTCGTCGAGCCGCGCCTTCGCCTCCGTGTGGTCGGGCGCGGCCACGTCGACGTGCGCCGCGAGGCGGGCGCAGCTCGTGGTGACGCCGAACACGCACGCGCGGCCGCTCACCTCGACCGCCCCTGGCACGCCGCGCGCGTCGAGCAGGTCCCCGAGGCCGTCGCACGAGGCCATGCGCCCGCGCGCGCACAGCTTGGTCTCGAAGGCGAGCGCGACGACCTGGCGAGACATGGCGACGTGCACGAGCGCGACGACGACGACGGCGGCGACGCGCACGAAGCTCCAGCGGACGGCGCGCGCGATCGCGGCCTTCGCCTCGTCGACGTCGCCGATCACGAGCGCCGTCTCGCGCTCGGCGCCGCGGTACGAGAAGCCGCCCTCGACGCGCGCGGCCACGCCCTCGCCGAGGCCGAGATCGAACGACGGGACGTCGCTCGCGGCGACGGCGCGCGTCGGCTCGGCGAGATCCGCGACGAGGCCGCCGAGGCGCCTCAGCGCGGCGCGGCCGAGCGAGAGCTCCGACGCCGCGAGCATCCCGCCGACGACCACGGCCGCGCACGCGAGCCAAGGTGGGCGCGCGCCCTCGGCCCGGACGAGCGGCCACGAGATCGCCGAAGGGAGCGCCGCGAGCGCGATCGCGGCGCCGAGCGAGCCGTACACTTGCTGCAGATCGACGGCGGCGACGATCGAGCCGAGCCGCGCCCGGCGCGCGCGGATGGCGGCGTGGACGATCGCGACGCACAGGGGGCACGCGGCGACCGCGCACGCGAGGCCGAGGCCCACGCCAGAGCCGAAGTCGCCGTGCGGCGAGAGCCACGAGACCGCGGCGCCGACGACGCCGCCCACGGGCACCACGACGAAAACGCGCCACGTCCAGCCGCGCAGCGCGTCGCCCTCACCGCCGTCGGCCCGCTCCTCGGCCCGCGCGAGGTGCGTGAGCCACACGCCGACGAGCGCCGCCGCGATCCCCGAGAGCACGACGGCGACGACGGGCTCGAGGTCGGCGATCTCGACGATCGGGCTCGTGAGCAAGCGCGACGCGGCGTCACCGACGGCGACCCCGAGCACGGCAAACGGGAGCCAAAGCCGCGGGCTGCGCGGCCGCTCACCCGCAAACGCCCCGGAGGTCTCCGTCGAAGGAAAGCGCATCGCCGCTCAGCATACGGGCCGCGGCGCCATCGACAAGCCGAGGGCGACGGCGCTACTCCTTGGGAAGCCTCCAGACGCTGCCGAAGTGCGGGTTGCCGCTCGCGTGCTCGTTCACAGACCACATGATCGCCGCGTCGTCGACGAAGATCGCCTGGCGCCTCCCGGCGTTCGCCGCGAGCTCCACCGATGGCCCGCCCGCGAGCGGCCGCTTCCAGGCGCTGTAGTCGTAGTCCAATGCCTGCGACGTGAACTCGAGCCGCAGCCAGTACGCGCTATCGGCGTCGACCGCGAATGTTTGAATCGTCTGGCCCTAGCTTCCGCCAGGGTGCGGCGGTTCGCCCACTGAGCCAGAGGTCGGGGCGCGAGGGGTTCACCCTCAGTCGCCATCTTGTATCGAATTTCGATATCGTGTAGGGTCGCGCGCATGGACGTCAGCGCTCGCGAGCTCGTGACGGCGCTCCACGGCATGGGCTTCGGGGCCTTCCTTCCTTTCAAGGATCTCTATTCAGGGCTCGTCCGCCTCCACATCCTGCACCACGCGGCCGCGGAGCCGATCTTCGGCCTGGCGATCATGGAGGAGCTCGCGCGGCACGGATACAAGCTGAGCGCGGGGACGCTGTATCCGCTCTTGCATGGCCTCGAGCGCAAGGGCTACCTGAGGTCTTCGGTAGAGCTCGCCGGCAAGCGCCGCCGCCGCGTCTACCGCGCGACCCACAAGGGCAGGCTCGCGCTCGCGGGAGCCAAGGAGAAGGTTCGCGAGCTCTTCGGCGAGCTCTTCGAGGACGAGTGACGCCGGCGGCGGCCCCGATCACCCGTGAGCCGACCTTGGCTCTCGCCCTCGACCGGCTGCGCGGTGACTCGACGGGCGCGGCGGCGCGTGCGAGCGTCGATGTGTGGCGCGCGCAGGGAGGACGTTCACGAGCGGGGCCGCGTTCGGCGCGTGGATGGAAGAGGGGTACCTGTGCCGGGGCACGTGGCGGAGCTCGACTCGCCAGCGGCCATGGCAGCCCGCCTTGGACATCAATCGAGAGACAACGAATCTCCGTTGCAAAGGTCGGCGCGGCGTGGCTCGATCGCGCAGTGACCTCGGTCGAGCCCTCGATGGCGTGCCGCGCTTGCGGCCGCCCCGTGCCTTTTGGAGCGCTCGCGTGCCCGGCGTGCTCGACGCTGCGCGGCGATCTCTGGAGCCTCGGCGCCCCGCTGCCCGCCGGGCTTCGAATCGCGGCCGACACGACGGCCGCGGGCGGCCCCGGCGCCCGCTTCCTGCTCGAGGAGGCGCGCGACATCGATACGCGCCGAGGCACGATCATCGCGGGCTGCCTCGCCGCGTGCGTCGCGCTCGTCATGGTCCTGGGCGGCCCGAAGGTCCTGGACGTCATCCTGCTCGCCCTCATCGCGGCGTTCGTGCTCGCCTGGAGGCGCGTCCACGCACAGAGGCCCACGTGGATCGCGGTCGAGGACGGTCACCTTCGCTCGCGGTACCGCGTCGCCGATCCGCCGAGGAAGTTCGAGTACTTCTCGGGACGCGAGCCCAGCCCTGTCGTCCTCGTCACGGGGCCGAGCATCGCGCTCGGCGACGTCGCCCGCGTGCGCGCCGTCGCGATGCTGCCCGACGTCGGATCCGTCGGGCCGAGCCGCGGCTTCGGGGTGATGGTCGACCTGCGGGGCGGCAGCCGGATGTACCTCTGGGATTGCATGCAGCGGCCCGAGCGCGCGGTGTGCGCCGAGCGCCTGCTCGGACAGGCCATCTCCGCGCTCCGAGGCTGACGCCATCGCGCTCATCGCAGCCGTCGCCGTCCCGCGCGGCGCGCGACCAGGGGGCGCGGCGCGATCAAACTCGGGTCGTCGGACACGACTCCTCTTTCATCGCGCACGCCATCGTGCCGCGCGCCGCGCCGTCAAGCCCGCGACCACGTGACGGCGTGGCGCATCCCGGCGATCACGTCGTCCGGGTACGGCATGGCGACCTCGATGGCGCCGCCCCACGTCAGCGTCACGCGATCCTCGTCGGGCTCGAAGAGCACGGTCGAGAGGCGAGGCGCGAGCTCCTCCGTTCCCACGCCGGGCACGTCGAGCAAGAGCCGCGGCTTGTCGCCCGGGAGACGCCCGTCGAGCATCGCGTGATCGCGGTGCAGGTTCCAGAGCTGCGCCGGCTCGTCGCCCGCGAGGCGGCACACCGCGAGGCCCGTCGGGGCGCACTGGAATACGCGCGGATCGGGGGGCTTCGTCGGGTCGAACGGCCGGTCGACGTCACGCGCGAGCAGCGCCCCGTACGCGACCTCGTGCGGCGGCCGCGCCGGCGCGTCGAACGCGGGCGGGATGAGCCAGTGCGCGCGCGGGAACGTGAAGAGGTCGATCGGCGCGTACGCCGCCGCGATCGGCGCATCGATCCACCTCGTGATGCGCTCGACGCCGAGCCGCTCCGGGGTCACGGCGTCGGTCGGGTCCTCGCAGTCGGGCGCCGCCGTGCCGACGAGCGCGCGCGCGAACCCCTCGAAATGAAACCCGCGCCCCGCGCGGTTGCGCGGGTACTCCCACGCGAGGTCGAGCCCGAACGGTGCCTTGTGCAGGCCCTCGTCGCGAAGCGCCGCCTCGACGCGCTCGTCGCGACCGCCGTACGCGTTGTCCCATCCGATCGCCTTGCGCTCGAAGGGCGCGGCGGTCGAGAACGCGAGGGCGCCGGACGCGCCCTCGAGGATGGTGCGGTCGCCGTGCACACGCACCGGCTTGCGCGCCGCCCCGCAGCGGAGCGCCGTGTCGACGAACGTCGCCGGCCGGTCCCGCGCATAGGCGCCGCCGAGCAGGAGGACGTCCGTGAGCGGCTTCACAAACGCGAAAGCGGGGGGATCGATCTCGTCGATCCCGAGCGGAGGGGCGACAGGCGGCAGCGGCGCCGCCGAAGCGTCGAGGCGATAGGTCCGCCGCGCGACGATCCCGAGGTAGTGCCGCGCCAGGATGGGCGCGTAAACGATAGAGCTGATCCACGTGCTCATCCGTCGATCCCTTGCTGCACCGACTTCCCGATCAAGGCGACCAGCCGCGCGATGGGGTCGTCGTGGTAGGAGTCGAGGAAGCTCCTGGCGAGCGAGATCCCCGGCGCCCACCCGAGGGGCAGGCTCGCGGCGCCCGCGCTGATCAGGCCGTTCAAGAGTCCGACCACGGCCGCGCGCATGTAGTCGCCCAGGCTGGGCGTCGTCTTGACGGACGAAACGTTGTAGACACACCCCGTCGGTAGCGGGTTCTGCGTTCCACAGTTGATGTCCAAGTTCACCGCTTCATAGAGACAAGCCATCAGAGAGGCGCCGGCGTTCTTCACGGAGTGAACGGTGAGCTGAGGCTGGCTGAACGCACCGGCGATCGTCGCGAGCAGCGCCGCCGGCTCCATCGCAGGGTGAGGCGGCACGAGGGTCACCGGGAAATGAGCGACGACGATCATCGCCCAACCCTCTTGAATCATGAAATCTCCTCCGTCGCAGTGGACGTTCGCCGTGTCGTGCCAGCTGCGCCGGGTCAGCCGGTGCATGCTCCCGACCGCGTGAGGCGTTGCGGGCACGGGGATGGGCACACCGACCGGAGAGATGGTGAAGTACGTGTGCAGATCGGCGCCGAGCATGACGCCGCTCTTCGTGAGAAAGTTGGAAGACACGGTGCCTCTCAGGACGTGACGACCTGCGCGATGCGCGCGGGTCGTTCGGGGTCGTAGCGAATCGCCGCGTCGAACGCGGCTCGGCACGTCCGCGCCGACGCGTCGAGGTGGAGCGTGCGGAGCTTCGGCGTGACGGCCACGCGCTTCGGCCCGCGCCGGAAGAGCACGCCGCACGGCGGCGCGGGCGCGGTGACCGCGATCGGTCCGCCGACGAGCCCGTCGAGCTTCACCGATCGCACGGCGGCCGGGTCCTCGATGACGAGATCTCCAGGCGCGTGGTGAGGCATCACCTTGTGCACGCCGGCCTCGAAGAGGTCGTATGTGGTCACCGCGGTCGGATCGAGCCGCGCACGCGAGAGGGCGCGCGCGAGACGCAGCCCGGCGAGGTCGGGGCAGGGCGAGAACCCGGCGGGCTCGGGGGTGTCGCTCCACCGCCGGAGAAGCTGCTCGGGCCGCTCGATGTTCGGCAAAGGCGCCCCCGTCGCGTCGGCCTCGGTGCGGTAGAAGCCCACGCCGTAGGGGTTCAGCGTGTAGCTCGCCTCGAAGCCGGGGTGCGGCAGCCCCGCCGGATCGCGCCCAGGCGGGACCGCGTGCTTGCCCCCGAACGCGCGCGCGAACGAAAGCGGGATCACGTCGAACGGGCGCGTGTCGGACGCGTCGAGCCCGCCGCCGAGCCGGCGCGCCCACACGCGATCGCCGAGCACCGCGAGCCTGCGCACGGCCCCGGCGACCTCGAGCGTCACCTGGCGGACGAAGGGCGCACGAGAAGGCCCCTCGACGTCGCCAGCGGCCGTCACGCTCACGCCCTCCCACACGACGTAGCCAGCGACGTCGGGCGGGTCCGTCGGCCGGGCCTCGGGCAGCTCGTCGAGCAGATCGAGGCCGCGCGGGCCGATGCGATACGCGACGTCGATGACGACCGTCGCGATCGCGACGCGCTCGCCGAGGTGGCCGCGCGAGAGGCGGGCGAGGAGCGGTGTGTCGTTGCGGAGGAACATCGGCGTGCCAGTAGACATCAATCGAGAGACAACGAATCTCGGTTGCAAAGGTCGGCGCAGCGTGGCTCGATCGAGCGGTGATCTCGGCCGAACCCTCGACGGCGTGCCGCGTCTGCGACCGCCCCGTGCCCTTTGGAGCGCTCGCGTGCCCGGCGTGCTCGACGCTCCGAGGCGATCTCTGGAGCCTCGGCGCCCCGCTGCCCTCCGGGCTCCGAATCGCGGCCGACACGACGGCCACGGGCGGCCCCGGCGCGCGCTTCCTGCTCGAGGAGGCGCGCGACATCGACGCGCGCCGGGGCACGATCATCGCGGGCTGCCTCGCGGCGTACGTCGCGCTCTCCATGGTCATGTTCGGTCCGCACGCCGACCACGTCGTCCTGCTCGCCGTCATCGCGGCGTTCGTGCTCGTGTGGAGGCGCGTCCACGCGCAGAGGCCCACGTGGATCGCGGTCGAGGACGGCTACCTTCGCTCGCGGTACCGCGTCGCCGATCCGCCGAGGAGGGGGATCCTCGAGCACTTCTCGCGAGGCGAGCCCAGCCCTGTCGTCCTCGTCACGGGGCCGAGCGTCGCGCTCGGCGACGTGGTCCGCGTGCGCGCCGTCGCGATGCCCCCCGACGCCGGATCCAAGGGGCGGAGCCGCGGCTTCGGGGTGATGGTCGATCTGCGGGGCGGCGGCGGGCAGTCCCTCTGGGGCTCCATGCAGAGGCCCGAGCGGGCGGTGTGCGCCGAGCGCCTGCTCGGACAGGCCATCTCCGCGCTCCGAGGGTGACGACGTCGCGCGTCCCGCGCGGCGCGCGACCAGGGGAAGGGGCGCGGCGCGGGGTTGTCGTTGAGGCCGATGTGCTCGCCGTCGAGGCGGACACGCTCGATCGCGAGCACGTCGACGTGGCCGTCGTCGGCGAGGAGCTCGACGTTCGCTGCCTCGAGCCGCGCGTCGGCGCCGACGCGCGTGTGGAGGTGGCCGCCGACGTGCTGGCGGAGCGAGCCAGCCGCGTCGATCGAGACGTCGCCGCGCGACGCGATCTCGATCGTCGCCGCGTCGAGGCGCAGCGCACCCGCGCTGTGGAGCTCGATCTCGGCGCTCGAGAACGAGAGCACCGGGCCCGCGTCGGTCACCTCGATCCGCAGGACCACCTCGCCGCGCGGGGCGCGCACGACGATGCGATCACGCTCGCCCCCGCTCTCGATCTCGACGGTGCGCCCCGACGTCAGCGCGACCCGAGCGGCCTCGCACGGCTCGATCACGTCGGCGAGCAGCGCCGCGCCCGCGCTCGCTTCGGGCTCCTCGGCGGCGACCGGGCGGACCGAGGCCGGCTCGCTGGCCCACGGCGCGCCGACGCCGGCAGCGTACGTCACGACCGCTTCCCCGGGTTGGCCCTGAACGGCAGCGACGGCGGCGTCGCGAACACGGGCATCTCGACGGTGCGGTTCTGGGCTGCCCCGCTCCGGGGCGGCGCGGGCGCGGCGGGCGGCGGCGAGGCCGGCGCCGACTGGAGCGGGGAGGTGCCCGCGTGGAACGGCAGCGGCTCGTCGGTGATCCGGGGGAGCGGCATTTCGAGCGTCTCGCTCGGGTCCGGCTCCTCGCTCACGGCGGCGGCGCGCTTGCGGCGCTCGAGCTCTTCGGCGCACTTGGCGCCGTACGCCTTCGCCCCCTCGTAGTCGCCCGCGACGATCTGCTCGAGCATCGCGGCGGACCAACGCGCCTCGGACGCGTCGTAGTCGGCGACGTCGACGTCGAGCTCGTCGAGCGCCTCGACTTTGGCCTCGGGGGTGCACCCGAGGAGGCGCACGGAGATCGCCTCCCACCGCGCGTAGGGCAAGAGCTGCCGCGCGGGCCGTGGCTTGTCGTCCGGATCCATGTCGTCGTCCTCGCGCCGCGCTCAGTTGAGGTTGATGGTCGGAGACGTCTCGTTCAGCGTCCCGCCGGCGTGCAGCGTCGCGTTGCCGTCCGCGGAGATCGACACCACCGATCCCTTGATCATCACGAGGCCGCCGATGAGCGCGACCGTCGCGCCTCCGCCGCTCGTCAGCACGAGCATCCCCGGCGCGGCGACGACGGTCGCCGAGCCCGCCGTCATCGTCCACATGGCGGTCTGGCTCATCAACGTGACCGGCGAGCTCACCGTGCAAACGGCGCTGCAGTTCGTCGTGCAGGTCGGACCGGTGAAGACGAAGCCGCCCGTGGCCGACGCGGTGCTCGCCCCCGTGATCGTCTCGGTCTGCCCGCCGGTGACGTCGATCGTCTGCCCGGCGCCGATCGACACGCTCTGGTGCGCGCCGACCGAGATCGAGCGGGAGACGCCGACGAAGATCTTCTCGTCGCCGTCGACCCCGAGCTTGCGGTCCCCGCCGACGCTGACCGTCTGTTGGCCGCCGACGCTGATCGTCTGGTCGGCGCCGACGGCGAGGGTCTGGTCGTTGCCGACGGACGTGACCTGGTCGTTGCCAACCTGGTTCGTCTGGTCGTTGCCGACGCCGTTGGTCTGGTCGTTCCCGACGCTCGTCGATTCGTCGGAGTCGACGCGGTGCGTGCGGTTCGCGTGCACGGTGTTGGTCTGGTCGTTCTGCACCGTGTTCGACTGGTCGTGGCCGACCGCGGTCGAGTGGTCCGCGTTCACCACCTCGTCGAGGTCCTGCTGCGCGTGGAGGTAGATCTCCTCCTTGCCCGCCTTGTCCTCGAAGCGGAGCTCGTTGGATCCCGTCGCGTGCGGCGAGCTCTGGCTCTTCACCGTGCTCTTCGTCGGCTCCTGCGACGCGTCGTACGGCGGCGGGTTTTGGGGGTTGTGGACGCGCCCGACGATCACGGGTCGGTCGGGATCGCCCTGCAGGTACGCGACGAGCACCTCGTGGCCGACGCGCGGGGTGTAGAGCGCGCCGTAGCCCGCGCCCGCCCAGTACTGCGAGACGCGGATCCAGCTCGACGTCGGCGTCTGGTCGCCGGTGTCCGCGCGCTGATCCCACGGGAAGCGCAGGCGCACGCACCCGTTCGCGTCGGCGTTGATCTCGGGCGGGCTCCCCGAGAACTCCTCGGCGGTCACCGTCGCGGTCTGGATGCCGGCGATGCGCGGCTTCTGCGTCGCCTGCGCGGGGCGAAACGGCACGTCGGTCGGCAGGGCGCGCAGGCGGTTCTCGTGCATCGGCGTCTTGGCGTCGCGCGCGCGGCCGAAGCCAAAGTGCTCGTCGTCGAGCACGGTGCCCTCGGGGAAGAGCGTCGCGGCGAACGTCTCGACGCGCACGACGAGGAGATCCGCGTCCTCGCGCAGGCCGTCGGCGTCACGCACGCGCGTGCGGTAGCCGGGCTCGAGCGTGCGCACCGTGCTCGTGCCGTCGCGCATCGCGCGCTCGACCTGGAGCCGCTCGAGCCGGATCTTGGCCGGAAAGCCCGCGGGGTCGGCCGCTTGATTTTCGTCCTCGGCCGCGAACTGGAACGCGCCGAGCGTGTCGGGGTCGCCGCCGCCCGGCTCGGTGCGATCGAAGAGCGTGCGGCTCCGGTGCCAGTCGTACTCCCGCACCGTGACCGCCGTCGACCGGAGCCGCCGAGCGTCGCGAAGGCTGCGCACGACCTCCTGCTCGCGCGAGGCTTGCCCGCCCCTCGCCACGCTGCGCAGATCGAACGTCGCGTCGGTCGAGAAGAGCGGGTCCTGCCCCGGCTTGTCGGTGAGCGTGAGCACGGTCGCGTCCGCGGCCTGCTCGAAGTAGAACGCGATGCCCTCCTTCTCGCAGAGGCGCGCCAGGAACGCGAAGTCGGACTCGTTGTACTGCACGATGTACGGCGAGTTCTCCGCGGCGGTGATCCGCGACGCCTCCGTGATCGCGAGGCGGTACTTGGCCGTCGCCGGCGTGAACGACGTGAAATCCGGCTGCGCGGGCGGGCGCGAGAGATCGCCGGCGAGCCGCGCGAGCCCGCCGTTGCCGCTCGGGTGCGCGGGAGACCGGTTCTCGAGCACGGCGACGAGGATGTCCTCGAGCGTCATGCCGACGAAGTTGCGGCACCGGCGCCTGTGCCGCGCGCGCTCGAGCTGCGGCACGAGCAGGACCCGGTAGAGGAAGATTGTGCTCGTCCGGTCGATCTCCTCGGCCTCGGCGATGATGCCGTGCACGACGCGCCAGCGCGCGGCGCTCGCGATGCGCAGGCTCACGTTCGCATCGAGCAGCGTGTCGAGATCTGCCGCGCCGTTCTCGACGCGGCGGAGCAGCACGATCTCGAACGCGTAGAGGCGCGAGACCTCCTCGACGGCGTGAAAGCGGACCACCTCGAAGGGCTTCCACCCCTCCGCGCAGCCAAAGGCGTAGTCGGTTCGATTGCCGAGGTTCTCCGGTCCTGCGCTGCTCATCGCCCCTCCCGCCGGCGCCGCCGAGCGCGGGCGCCTTTCGCATCCGGTTCATACGTCAGGCGGCCCGGAATGTCGCGAGCGCGGTACGCGAAATCGAAGGCCATCAAACGGCCGTTCTGGTCGAATACGCGTCCACGCGATTCCGCTTCTCCCCCTGGCGCTGCAGGCGCCTTGGCGGTTCAACTCTCGCTCTCCAGCGCGCTCCTAAGCAGCAGGCTCGGACAGCGGTGGGTCGGGCTGTGCGTCGGCGACCGGAGGCGGCGCCGGGAGGACGCGCACGGCGACGCCCACGGCGGCCGCCGCAGCGGCGACGCACGCCCACACGGTGAGCATCCCCCGGTCGATGAGGAGGCCCGCGACCGGGTGCGCGAGCAGCGTCGAGAAGCTCGCGAGCGACGAGCTCACGCCGAGCGCGGCGCCCTGCTCTTCCTTTGTGACGTGCTTCGTGAGGAGCGTCGTGAGGCAGGGCCGAACGAGCGCGGTGCCGACGCCGGCGATGACGACGGCGACGACGAGCAGCGCCTTCGACGCCTCGAGCGCGAGCACGGCGTATCCAGTGGCCATCGCGCCGAAGCCGAGGAGCGCGAGCTTGCCCTCCCCGCCGCGCTGGATGCCGCGCCGCACGATGCCGCCCTGGATGACCAAGCCGACGACGCCGCTCAGCGTGAAGACGCCGCCCGTCGCGCGCACGTCGAAGCCGTTGCGGCGCTGCAGGAAGAGCGCGAGGCCGCCGACGAGCGTCGCGAACGAGAGGTGGAAGCAGAGGAACTCGCCGAGGTAGCGCCGCGGCCCCGCCTGCGAGATGAGCGACCGGAAGCCCCGCCTCGGCGCGTTCGCCGCGTCCACGCGCAGGATCGACCGCGGGAGGAGCGTGGCCGTCGTGAGCACGCTCGTGAGCGAGAGCGCCGCGGCGACGAAGAACGGCGCGGCGTGTCCGTAGCGCGCGGCGATGAGGCCGCTCGCGCCGGGGCCGACGAGGAAGCCGACGCCGAACGAGATGCCGATGAGCGCGAACGCGCGCGTGCGCGCCTCGGGCCGCGTGACGTCGCTGATGTACGCCTGCGCGATGGCGAGGTTGCCCGCGGTCGCGCCGTCGATGATGCGACCGGCGAACACGAGCGCGAGCCCCGGCACGCCGAGCCACGCCGCGACCTCGCCGACCCGCGCGAGCAAGAGGAACCCGAGGCAGGTGCCGATCTGGCTCACGAGCAGCACGGGCTTGCGACCGACGCGGTCGGAGAGCCGGCCGAGGATCGGCGCCGAGATCAGCTGACACGCGCCGTAGCTCGCCGTGACGAGCGTGACCTGGAACGCGGTGGCGCCAAAATCCTCCGCGTAGAACGGGAGGAGCGGCAGGACGATCGTGAGCCCGAGGACGTCGACGAGGACCGTCAGGAAGATGGGCAGGAGCGGAGAGGCCAGCAAGACGCCCCGCGCATGTACACCGGCGAGGCCCCGCGTGCGACCAGGCGCCGCTTGCAACGCGCGAGGGGGTCGATCTGCACGCTCCACCGCGCCCCTTCGGTCGCCGCGCCTCGCCCCGCCGGCGGGGGCTCGGCGAGGTCCGTCGCCCGCCAGCGCCGCCGCGACGCGGCCGCGACGAGGCCGAGCTCGTCA
>DASYCF010000870.1:0-3063 GCA_036500365.1 Byssovorax sp. | reverse complement strand
CCGCCGCCGCCGCCGCCGGTCGTCGCGCCGCTGCCGCCGTTCACCGCGTCGCCGAGCGCGACCGTGCCGACGATGCGAGCCGCGCTCGGCGCGCCTCCGTTCGCCCGTTTCCTGAACGCCATGCACAACGAGCTGCACCCGCTCTTCGCCGACGGCGTCATCGCGCAGCTCGATCGGGACAAGCGCTTCACGGACGACAGCATGTTCGTGCGGATCCTGATCGCGCTCGATCCCGCAGACGGTCGCGTCGTTCGCCGCGACGTCGAGAGGTCGAGCGGGGCGGCGGAGTTCGACGCGCTCGCGCTCGCCGCGATCGACAAGGCGGCGCCGTTCGGAGCGGCCCCGCGCGAGATCGTGTCGGACGACGGGCGCGTGCACGTGGCGTGGGAGTTTCATCGCAGCCACCTCGACGCGTGCTCGACGCGCAACGCCTGGCCGATCATGGTCAGGGCGTCGCGCCCGCAGGCGACGCCGAGCGGCGCACCGTGATCCGCTCGGCTACGCTGCCTGCATGGGCGGCGCCTGGGCCGGGTCGATCGAGCCATCCGACGAGCGCTCCGTGGCGATCGCGAAGGGCGGGCGGCGCGCGCGGAGCGCGTCGGCGACGATCGCCGCCGGCTGCTTGCTGCACGTCGCCGCGACCGGCGGGCTCGCCCTCACCGGGCGCCAAGGCAGCGAGCTCTCGTTCCTGTCGATGGTCGTCGGCGCCGCGACGGCCGTCGCGTTCCTCTCGTGGGTCGGTGAGGCGCACGCCGCCGCGCTGCACGTGCGGCCTGGCTTCCCCGGCGCGATCTCACGGGCCAAGGCGGTGCGCGCGTACCTCGTCCCGGTGTTGAACCTCGTCGCGCCGCTCGATCACATGGAGCGCCTCGAGATGATGAGCGACCCGCGCGATGTGCCCGCGCCTCCGCCGGGTCCGGGCATCGACGCGAACGCCACGTACCGCGACAACGCGCGGCGGGCGACCGTCGAGCGGCGGTGGCGGCACCCGCGCACGCCGATCGCGGCGTGGTGGATGTGTCTCCTCGCGACGATCGCGCTCGGCGCCACCACCCGATGGATCGCGCGCGCGCCATTCGCCCTCGTCCTGACGTGGGAGGCCGCGTACCTCGCGCTGCACCTCGCGACGGCGTGGCTCTGCGTCGAGGTGATGCGCGCGATCACGGAGCTGCAACGAGAACGCGCGCGGAGGCTCGAGGCCTTCGCGCGCGCTTGACTCTCGCCCTCGTCGGCCTGCGCGCCAGCGCGCGAGCCTTCGAGGGACTGCGTCGATCTCGTTACACGGCGATCGCCGTCGGGCGCGTCTCCGAGTCCGGGGCGCGGGACGCCTCGGGGCGGATCTGCGTCACGCGCTCGCTCGGCGGCGGCACGATGCGCGGCTTCGACAGGCCGTACGCCTTCAGCTTGCGATACAGCGTCGTGGTGCCGATGCGGAGATCGTGCGCGGTGCGCGTCTGGTTGCCGTGGTTGAAGGCGAGCGCGGCGAGGATGTAGTCCTTCTCGACGTCCTCGAGCGGGCGCACCTTGTCGAGGCCGCCGCGCGGCACCTTGCCGAGGCGCACGTCCTCCGGCAGGGCGCTCGTCTCGATGACGCCGTTCACCGCCGCCGCCGCCGCGCGCTCCATGGCCGCCGCGAGCTCTCGCTCGTTGCCCGGCCAGCCGTACGCGAGCACTGCGTCGACCGACGCGGGCGAGAGCGCGACCTCGACCCCGGCGCGCGCGAGGAACGCCTTCGCGAGGGGGAGCACGTCCTCCTTGCGCTCGCGGAGCGGCGGCACCTGCACCGTCATCCCGCCGAGGCGCTCGAGCAGATCCTTGCGGAAGCGCCCGCCGAACACGGCCTCGGCCACCTTGCGCGTCGCCGCGGCGATGACGCGCACGTCGAACGCGCGGCCGGCGATTTCGCCCATGCGCCGGACCTTGCGCTCCTCGAGGGCGCGCGCGAGCTTGAGCTGGATGGCCGAGGGCAGCTCCGTCACGTCGTCGAGGAAGAGCGTGCCGCCCTTCGCCGCCTCGAACGCGCCGGCGCGCTCGGCGCCTGCGCCCGGGAAGGCCGCGCGCGCGTGGCCGAAGAGCTCGCTCTCGAGCAGCCGCTCGGGCACGTTCGCGCACGAGAGGACGACGAACGGGCCGGACGCTCGCACGCTCTTCTCGTGGACCCACCGCGCCAACCGCTCCTTGCCAGTCCCCCGCTCCCCCTCGAACAACACGGACGCGTCGACCTTGGCGACGCGGCCGACGAGATCGAGCACCCGCTGCATGCCGACGCTGCGAGGCTCGGCCTCGAACGTCGTGCGAATCGTTTCGCTAGTCATGGGGAAGGAAGTAAGCACCGCAACTCGAGCGTAAAAGGCCGCTTAACCGAAATTAACAATCCCTTCGCCGAACTCGCGCAAGCGCCGGACGCGGCCGCGAGGGTTGCGAAGCAACCGGCGAGGCCTGCGCCGAAGGCGTCCTTGACGCACCCGAGCACGGCGTGACGATGAAAACCAGAGCGCCCCGGGCCCCAAATCCGCATCTGCAGCGGCTGCTCCTGCTCCCGCTGCCGCCGGCAACGGAGCACGACCCTCAGGCGCTCGTAAGAGCCACGCCCGGCGCCGTCGCGCCCGCTCGCGTCGTCATCGACGGCAGCGCGGCGAGCCACGTCTCGAGTACGAGCAGCGCCCAAAGGAGGCGCTTGTCGTCGGCGCGGCCGGCTATGTGGTCCTCGACCATCCGCGTCACCGCGTCGCGCTCCACGAACGCGTGCAGGCGCGCGCCGCGGGCGACGAGGCGCTCGCGGAGGAGCGGCGCCAGCTCGCCTCGCATCCACTCCCCGAGCGGCGGCGAGAAGCCGGTCTTCCTCCTCCGCGACAGGCTCGCGCCCGCGTCCGGCGACCTCGCTCCGCCTCCCATGCGCCGCGCGAGCGCCGCGCGGAGCACGCGCTTGCCCTCGACGCGCGCGAGGGCGTCGAGCGGCAAGGACGCGGCGAACTCGGCGAGCGGCACGTCGAGGAACGGGCTCCGGCACTCGAGGCTCGCGGCCATCGCCGCGACGTCCGTCTTCATGAGCAGGTGATCGGC
>DASYCF010000869.1:0-2504 GCA_036500365.1 Byssovorax sp. | reverse complement strand
TCGGCGTAGCTTGCTTCGTGGCAGCGCCGGCGCGTATACGCCGACGCCATGGCCCATCGCTTCCACTTCTTCCGCGCGGGCGGCGTCGATCAGGTCAGCCTGCGCGACGGCAAAGATCTCCGCGCGCTCGTCGATCTGGACCCGAAGCTCTGGGTCGCGCTGGCCATGCCGACGACGGGCGTCGACGTCGACCCCGAGACCCTCGCCCTGCTCGACACCGACAAGGACGGGCGCGTCCGCAAGGACGACATCGTCGCGGCGATCAAATGGATCGTCGAGACGTTCAAGGAGCCGGGCGACGTCCTCAAGTCGGCGACCAGCGTGCGCCTCTCCGCGATCGCCGACGCGAAGGTCGTGACGGCCGCGAAGCGCATGCTGACCGACCTCGGCAAGGGCGAGGAGAAGGTCATCACGTTAGACGACATCGCCGAGATCACGAAGGCCTTCGCGAGCACGGCGCTGAACGGCGACGGCGTCGTGACCGAGCTCTCGACGACCGACGAGGATCTCAAGCGCGTCATCGCCGACGCCATCGGCGCGAAGGGCAGCGTCGTCGATCGCAGCGGCAAGCCCGGCGTCTCGCAGACGCTCGCCGATCCGTTCTTCGCCGACGTCGACGCGGTCGCCGCGTGGGCGTCGAGCGAGGCCGCGCCGCAGGGCGCGGGCTCCGAGGCGGCGGCCAGCGCGCTCGAGGCCGTGCGCGGCAAGCTCGAGGACTATTTCACCCGCTGCCAGATCTCGGCGTTCGACGCGCGAGGCGGCGCCGCGCTCGCGGGGGCCGACGCCGACGTCGCCGCGCTCGCGCCGCGCACGCTCTCGGCGACCGACGACGAGCTCGCGAAGCTCCCCATCGCGAAGGTGACGCCCACGGCGAGGCTCGATCTCGGCGCCGCGCTCAACCCGGCGTGGTCCGCGCGCGTGAAGAAGTTCGCCGACGACGCCGTGAAGCCCGTCCTCGGCGCCAAGCGCGAGCTCGGCCCCGACGACCTCGCCGCGATCGTCGCGAACCTCGCGCCTTACGTCGCGTGGCGCGCGCTGAGGCCCGCGTCGAAGGTCGCCGATCTCGATCCGGCCTGGCTCGCGAAGCTCGCCGCGCCCGAGCTTCGCGCCAAGCTCGCCAAGCTCATCGAGGACGACGCTGCGCTCGCACCCGAGTACGAGGCCATCACGTCGGTCACGAAGCTCGTGCGCTTCCAGCGTGATTTCGGGCGCATCCTGCGGAACTTCGCGAGCTTCTCGGACTTCTACTCGAAGCAGGACGGCATCTTCCAGTCGGGCGTCCTCTACCTCGACGCGCGCGCCCTGCACCTCGCCATCCACGTGGCCGACGCGGCGAAGCACGCGACACTCGCCATGAGCTCCGACGCGTACCTCGCCTACCTCGACTGCACGCGCCTCGCCGAGAAGCAGCAGATCGTCGTCGCGGTGACCAACGGCGACGCGGACAACCTCTTCGTCGGGCGCAACGGCGTCTTCTACGACCGCAAGGGCCAGGACTGGGACGCGACGATCAGCAGGATCGTGTCGAACCCCATCAGCGTGCGCGAGGCGTTTTGGACGCCGTACAAGAAGCTCGTCAAGGTCATCGAGGACAACGTGACGAAGCGCGCGACGGCCGCGCAGGGCGACTCGTCGAGCGCGATCGAGGGCGCCGGCAAGGGCCTCGCCGAGGCGGACAAAGCCGCGGTCGCAGCGCCGGCCGCCGCCGCGCCGCCCGCGGCCGGCAAGAAGATCGACCTCGGCACGGTCGCCGCGATCGGCGTCGCGATCGGCGGCATCGGCACCCTCATCGGGACGGTGTTCGGCACGCTCTTCGGCCTCGGCATGTGGCTGCCCGTAGGCATCGTCGCCGTCATGCTGCTCATCTCGGGCCCGTCGATGCTGCTCGCGTGGCTGAAGCTCCGGCGGCGCAACCTCGGCCCCATCCTCGACGCGAACGGCTGGGCCGTGAACGGCCGTGCGCGCATCAACGTGCCGTTCGGCGCGGCGCTGACCGAGCTCGCCGTCCTGCCCGACGGGTCGGTGCGATCGCTCGAGGACCCGTTCGCCGACAAGCGCACGCCGTGGAAGCGCTGGGTCGCGCTCGCGATCGTGATCGTGCTCGCGGGCACCTGGTTCGTCGGCCGCCTCGACGGCTGGCTGCCCGAGAAGGCGCGCTCGACCTCGGTGCTCGGGACCTTCGCGCCCGCCGCCGCCAAGCCGGCCGCCTCGGCCGCGCCGGCCGCGGGCTCGGCCGCACCTTCCGCCGCCCCGTCGGCGAGCGCCGCGCCGAAGTGAGCTAGCGCGGAAGCGCCGGCGGCAGCGCCTCGCCGCGCGTGCACTCGCCGAGACCCTGGCGGGGGCCGCCGCGGATCAAGTGCAGTTGCCCAGAGGCCCTCCCCGGAGCGGCTCGCGGCAAGTGGAGTCGCCCGAGCCCGCCGTCGGGAGCGCGTTCGGCCGAGCTCAGGGCGACGGCTTGAACGCCCAGGGCTCGTCGTAGCTGTGGCGCTTGCGCCAGCGGCCCT
>DASYCF010000868.1:0-3058 GCA_036500365.1 Byssovorax sp. | reverse complement strand
CGCTGCTGCAAGGCGAAGATGAGCCTGCGCTACCCGTTCGTCGAGGCGATCGGCGGCCTGCTCTCGCTCGCGATCCTCGAGGCGGTGATCTTCCGCCTCGGCCCGACGACGACGCTCGCGCGCGCCGGCGCCATCTACGTCGCCGACCTCGCGCTCGCGCTCGGCCTCGTCGCGACGACGTTCATCGACCTCGAGTTCATGGAGGTCCCGCGCTCGGTCACGTACGGCGGCGCGGTCCTCGGCATCGCGACGAGCTCGCTGCGCGGCGGCACGTTCGTCGACGGGCTCGTCGGCGCCGCGGTCGGCTTCGTCGTCGTGTGGCTGCCGTGCATCGTCATCTACCCGAAGATCCGCGGCAAGATGGGCATGGCCCGCGGCGACGCCGACCTCGCGATGCTCGCGGGCGCCTGGTACGGCTGGCAGGGCGCGCTCTTCGCGCTCGGCGCGGGCGCGGTGCAGGGCACCCTCATCGTCCTCGTCATGCTGCTGCTCGGGAAGAAGCTCGACGATCCCGAGGTCGTGAAGCGCGAGCGCGAAGAGCTCCAGCGCGAGCTCGCCGACCTCGAGCCCGAGGAGCGCGCGAAGATCGAGGCCGAGCTCGCCGACGATCCGCTCTACGGCGAGGCAGAGGAAGGTCTCGGCCGCGCGCGCGTCGCCTTCGGCCCGTTCTTGAGCCTGGCGATGCTCGAGTGCATGCTCATCGGGCGTGAGGCGATCTGGACGTGGGCGATCGAGCTCTTGAACCGCGTGATGCCGGCGCCCGGATGAAGCGCGCCGCGATCGCCGCGCTGCTCGTCGCGTTCGGCTGCGGCTACACCGTGCCGACGCCGAAGACGGGGCCGCACACGCGCGGCGAGCCCGTCGCGGTGCCGTACCCGCCGCCGCCCGCGAAGCCCGAGGTCATCCCGAAGCCGCCGAAGGGAATGGAGAGCTCGAGCGTGTGGGTCGACGGCTCGTGGGACTGGCGCGGCCACCGCTGGACGTGGACGCCGGGCAAGTGGGAGTCCCCACTGCCGGACACGTACTACGCGGTGCCGACGACGGTGCGGATGAGCGACGGCACGCTCGGCTACTTCCCCGGCGCGTGGCGGTCGACGCTCATGGACGAAATGCGCGCGGCCGGCGCCGCGTCATCCGCAGCACCGGCCGCCGGGCCCGCCCCCGAAGGGGGCGCGCAGAACGCCCCGGCTCTCGGGCCGCCCGCGTCCTCGAGTGGCCTCGACGCGCCGCCGGCCCCTTCGAGCGAGCCGGACGACGCGCCGCCGGGCCAAGCTACTGACAAGCCCCGTTGACGCACGCCTCGTTCGCCGGGCAGTCCGCGTCCGTCTGGCAGGCGTTCGAGCACGTGGGATCGCTCGTCGTGTCGCACGCCATGCACGCGCCGCTCTGGCACGACTCGCCGCCGCCGCAGTTCGAGCTCGCGTCGCACGGGTAGCACGCAGGCTCGGTGAAGCCGTTGCAGTACGGGCTGCACACGTTGCTGAAGCAGCCGTAGCCGGCGTCGCAGTCGCTGTTCGTCTGGCAGCCGGTGCTGCCGCAGTTGCCCGTCGTCGGGTCGCACGCCGTGCACTGGCCGCCGACGCAGGTCTCGCCGCTCGCGCAGTCCTGGTTCGTGTTGCACGTGTCGCCGCCGCAGCCCGTCGTCGGGTCGCACGCGCACTGGCCGTTCACGCACGCCTCGCCGTTCGGGCAGTCCGTGTCGACGTTGCAGCCGTCGCCGCCGCAGTTGCCGGTGGTCGGATCGCACGCCGTGCACTGGCCGTTCACGCACGCCTCGCCGCTGGGGCAGTCCGTGGCGGAGTCGCACGCGTTGCCGCCGCACGACGGGTCGTTCGTGGAGTCGCAGCCGGCGCATACGCCGTTCACGCACGACTCGCCGCTCGGGCAGTCGGCGTTCGTCGTGCATTGCGGGCCGTTCGGTCCGCAGCTCGGGTCGGTCGTCGGATCGCAGCCCACGCACACGCCGCCCTGACAGACCTCGCCCGTGATGCACTCGGCGTTGCACGGCACGCCGACGCCGACGCACGCGCCGCCCTCACACACCTGCGACGCGTCGCAGTCGGCGTCGGTCGCGCAGCCCGTCGAGCACACGCCGGTGCTCGGCGAGCACGCGTTGCCGTCGGGGCAGTCGGAGCTCGCGTTGCACGAGATCGCCTCGTTGTTCGACCCGATGGGCACCGCGTCGCTCGAGCAGCCGGGCGCGAAGGCGAAAGGCAGCGCGAAGATCGTGAAGAGCGCGGGGATCGTGAGCGTGCGAAGCGTCATGTTCATCTCCATCAAGCAGAAGGTTCGTGGGCCCGCGCCGGTGCACGAGCGACGTCTTTGGGTCGAGCCGCGCGCCCCTGGCTGCGTCCGCCGACCTCGCCTCGTCCGTGGCCGACGCGGCGCCGGCCCGTGTCGAAATCGTCAGCGCGTCGTCGACGCCGCGCACGCCGCGTGGATGCGGGCCGCGAACGGCGAGTCAGGGTACTTCGCCGCGAACGACGCCGCCGCCGCCGGCGCGTCGCCGCGGCGGAGCTTGCACATCGCGACGACGCGCTCCGCCGCGCGCGCCTCGACGAGCTGGCCAGCGGGCTGGGCCGCGTTCTCGGCGTCGAGGATGGCGAGCGCGCGCGCCGGATCCGCGTCGAGCGCCTCGTGCGCCTTGCGCAGCTCGCGGCTCTCGACCGCGAGAGGGTCCACGGGGGCCGCAACGCCCTCGGTCTTGGAGGCCGAGCCCGAGCCTGAGCCCGAGCCCGAGCCCGAGCCCGAGCCCGAGCCCGAGCCCTTGCCCGAGCCTGAGCCCGAGCCCGAGCCCGAGACCGCAGTCGCTCCCGAGGTGCCTGCCAGCGCACGAGCGGGAGCGGATGCCGGCTCGGGTACGGGCGCGGGCGCGGATGCGGGCGCGGGCGCGGGCGCGGATGCGGGCGCGGGCGCGGGGCCGGGTTGGTCGTCTCGGGCGGGAGGGGTTTGCGCGGTGACGGGCTCGAGGACTACGGGCGCGCGCGGCGCATCCGAGCCCGTGGAGGAGCCTGATCCGCCGATGACCCCCGTCGACACTGCCACGCCGCCGCCGATC
>DASYCF010000867.1:0-3163 GCA_036500365.1 Byssovorax sp. | reverse complement strand
ACGTCGACTGCGGTGCGTGGATGGGCGACGGACGCCACCTCGCCGCGCAGCGCTCGTTCGCGGTCGCGTGCGGCGACCAGGTGGCGCTCTGCGAGTTCCAGGCAGGCCGCGCCGCGCCGAGTCCACAGCACGACGGCGCGGCGGCGCAGCCGATCGCGCGCGCGCTCACCGCCCTCGCGGGGCCGCAGCGCATGGACGTCACCGTGCGCCGCTGGGCCGTCGCGCGCGCTTCGCGGGACGCCCACGACGATGGCTCCTCTGCCGTCGACCAGGATCGCGTGATCGTCTTCCTGCCGGACATGCACCTTCCGCTCGTCGGACGGATGCCCGACCTCGACCCCGATCTGGTGCCCGATCCGCGGCTCGCCAAGTGCTGGTGTCATGGCCCCATCTTCGCGCGCATCGATCAGGAGGCCGCGGCGAAGGGGCAGAAGCCCGTCTATCGCGCCGTCGGCAGCCGCCTCACGAGGAGCCCCAACGATTGGTTCTACGCGATGGCCGCGAGCTACCAATCCGCCGCCGAGGATCTCGTCCGCTTCCTCGATCGATATACGCGATACGCCGCGAGCGCGCCCGCGCACCTCGTGCAGCTCGGCGGCATGTTCGACGTGTGGGCAGGTTACAAGTGCCTCTTTCACAGCATGGGCTTCGCAGGGCTCGTCGAGCCGCGCATCGTCGCCGGCGCGGGAGAGCGTGAGTTCGCGGCGCGGTGGCGAGACGCGACGCTCGACGGTCGCGTGAAGGACGCGATCGGACGCCTCTACCGCATCCCCGTCGGGCGGAGGACGCTCCTCTCTGCGCCGCACGGTCACGCCGGCGCGCCGCCGAGCGACGAGCCGCCTTGGCTCCGCGCGTCCTCCGTCTTCGCCGAGAACCGGCCGGAGCCCATCGATTGCGTCGATCAACCGCCGCACGCGCTCGTCGGGATGATCGAAGGCAAGGCGCAGTTCTTCCCGTGGAAGCGCGTGCGCCCGGCGGGCTTTCGTCGCGAGCTCGTCGCGGCGGCGGCGCGCAGGTTTCGCGACGAGCCGTTCGCCGCCTATGTGATGGCGCACACGCACGTCCCCTGCCTCGCCGAGGTGACCGTCACGTAGCCGCGGCGCCGAGGACGCGCGCCACGTCGTCCCGCGTCACGTCGGCGGAGGCGCGGTGCACGGTGTACTTCGTCGTGTCGTCCGGACCACGAAACACCGCGATCACCGTCTCCACGGGTGGACAGCCGGGCTCCTTGCACGTGAGCTCCGACACGAGGATCGTCACGTCGTCGCCCAGCGCGAGCGCCTCGCGCACCCAGCCCTTGATCTGCCGCGCCGCGCCCGCCCCGCCGCCCGTCGCTCCGAACATCCGTCGCTCCTCCGGGCGCGAGGATACGCGAGCGCGGGCGCGCGGGGGCCTTCGTGGCGCACGACGACATCACTCGACGGCGGCGCCGGCGAGGGCTGCGGCCAAGAGGCCCGTCGACTCGAAGCGCTCGCGGCAGACCGCGAAGGGGAAGCTCCACGCGCCGGCGCGACAGGCGAGCGCGGCCTTCGCGGCGGCGTCGTCGGGGCCGAGGATCTCGACGCGAGGCAGGTCGTCGAGCGAGAGCGTGTAGGCCGCGTCCGCCCCGCGGACGGCGCGCGCGACGGCGAGGTGGACGCCGGATTTCGACCACACGTCGAGATCGCCGCCGAGGCTGATCAGCGCGTGATCCGTGAAGGCGAGCGCGGTGACGGCGTGGTGGATGTCGAGGTCGACGCGGCGATCGCCCTGCGCGAGCTCGACGACGTGCAGGTCGCGGCCCCCGCTCCACGCGAGCTCGGCGCCGTCCGGCGAGAGCGCGAGCGTCGACGCGTGAGCCGCGATCTCTCGCGCGCGGCCATCCGCCGAACGCAGCGTGATCGAGGACCCTGCGATCGCGAAGAGGCCTTTGCCGAAGGCGAACGCGTCGGCCATCACGTCGTGCGGCGAGGCGTGCCCGCGGAGATCCCACGACGACACGCGCCGACGAAAGTCCGCGTCGATGCCCAGCGCGGCGAGGGCTCCGCCGTCCGGCGAGAAGGCGATTCTGGTGAACACGCCCTCCGCGAGAGGTACAGGCGATGACCCAGACGCGATGTCCCACAGGCGTACGCCGCCTCCCGCGCTGGCGAGCGTGCGGCCGTCGGGCGCAAACGCGAGCGCATGCACGTCGCGCGCGGCGAGGTCGATTCGGCGCGCTCCGGTCGCAGCGTCGAAGAGCCGCACGAGCGCTGGAGTCGCGCCCGCGACCACCGCGGCGTCGGGCGAGAGCGCGACGGCCGCGGAGGCCGCGTCGAGCGCGTAGCTGCGCGTCGACGCGCGCGCGGGCCACCACACGCGCACGCCGTCACCGCTCTGCGTCGCCGCGGCCGTGGCGAACGCGCCTCGCGCCAGCGCGATCGATTCGAGCTGAGCTGCGGGCCGCGGGCCGCGCACGACCTCGACGTCGGCGAGCGTCTTCGGATCGACGAGCACGAGATCCTCGCCGCCGATCGCGATCGCGTCGCCGCCTCGCGTGAACGCGATCGACGCCGCGCCGATCGCGCGCGTCGCGGCCCTCTCGAGCGGCGCGCCGCGCCACAGCTCGACGCCGTCGTCGAGGGCGAGCGCGAGGGAGGCGCCGTCTGGCGAGAAGGCGGCGGCCTTCACGCGGGCGAGGTCGTAGAGGCGCCTGACCTCGCGGCCCGTCGTCGCGTCGACGATCGCGCCCTCGGCGAAGACGACGTTGCCGCGCGGCGAGACGGCGAGCGACCGAATGGTCGGGCCATGATCGTGCGGGTGGAGCTCGAGCCCGGTCGCGACGCGGTAGGTGCGCACGCCGCGCCGGTAGGAGCTCGCGAAGAGCGACGCGCCGTCGACCGAGAAGGCGAGCAGCGACGCCCCCTCGGCGGGCGGCGCGATCGCGCGCACGTGGTCGCCCGTCGCGGCGTCCCAGAGCTCGATGCCGCCGCCCATCCCGCCGTCGCCGCTCGCCGATGCGAGGAGCTTGCCGTCGGGCGAGAACGCGAGCGCCTCGAGCTGCTCCTCGGCGGGGCGACCACGCGCGGGGTGCGAGATCCTGCGCGGCGCCGCGTCGCGAGCGACGTCCCACAGCGTGACCACGCGCGCCTCGCCGGCGACGGCGAGCGTCGCGGCGTCGGGCGAGAACGCGATCGCGCGCGCC
>DASYCF010000866.1:0-5831 GCA_036500365.1 Byssovorax sp. | reverse complement strand
GCGCGTGCTCGCGCCCGGCGGCGTGCTGCGCCTGGCCGTGCCGGATTTCGAGGCGCTCGTCCGCCTGTACCTCGAGAGCGGCGAGATCCAGAAGGTGCTCGGCCCCGTCTTCGGCTCGTGGAAGATCAAGACGACCGCGGGCAACGAGCACATCTACCACCGCGTCGCGTACGACTACCGCTCGCTCGAGCGCACGCTCCTCGGCGCGGGCTTCACGGGCGTCCGCCGCTGGAACTGGCGCGAGACGGAGCACGCCCACATCGACGATTTCTCGCAGGCGTACCACCCGCACATGGACAAGGCGAACGGCACGCTGGTCAGCTTGAATGTCGAAGCGGTCAAGTAGCTTTGCCTGGCTCTCCCAGGATCTGGCGCCGCGCGGCGTCGAGATGGTGATGGTGTCGGGCCTCGGCAATCAGCTCTTCCAGTACGCGGTCGGCCGCGCCCTGGCGACGCGCCTCGGCCTGCCGCTCGTCCTCGACATCTCGAAGCTCTTCCTCGATCCGCCGTATGGCTACGATCTCGTCCATTTTGCGCTCGGCGATCAGCGCGTGCGCGATCTGCCGTACCGGGCGTGGCGCGCGCGCGATCGCGCCCTCCGCGTGGCCGACGCGGTGCGCCTCCCGTGGATGCGCTACGTGACCGAGCCCTGGCCGCCCGCGCTCATCGATCTGTCGAGGGTCCGCGGGCCGTCGTGCCTCAACGGCTACTGGCAGAGCTACGATTACTTCTCCGCGGTCGAGCCCAGGCTGCGCGAGGAGCTCCGGTTCGTCACGCCGCCGGACGCGAAGACCGCGGCGTGCATGGAGGCGATCGCGTCGTCGAACGCGGTGGCCCTCCACGTGCGCCGCGGCGACTACGCGGAGAACCCCGACACGAACGCGTTTCATGGCCTCTGCGGCAAGCCGTACTACGACGCCGCGCTCGAGATCGTGCTCGACAAGGTCGGGCCGTCGCCCTCGCTCTTCGTGGTCTCCGACGACGCCGCGTGGTGCCGCGACAACATCCGCTATCCGCTCCCGACGACGTACGTCGACTGGAACGACAAGGCGACGAGCTACAACGACATGCGCCTCCTCAGCCTGTGCCGCGGCCTCGTGATCGCGAACAGCTCGTTCAGCTGGTGGGCGAGCTTCCTCAACGCGCACCGGGACAAGGTGGTCGTCGCGCCGCGCCGCTGGTTCGCCAATGGCCTGATCTCGGATCTGCCGAACGCGCCCTGGCTCACCACGATCTGAGGGTGGCGTCGTCGTCAGGATCGCGCGCGGAGGAGCCGCGCGGCCGCCACGGCCGCCTGGCCGAGCGCGATGCCGCCGTCGTTGGGCGGGACGCGCGCGTGTGACAGCACCCGAAGGCCGCGCGCGGCGAGCCTGCGACTGACCTCTTCGAAGAGCACGCGGTTTTGAAAGCAGCCGCCCGACAGCGCCACGGTGTCGAGCGCCGCCGCGTCGCCGCCTCGCCGCGCGACCGACGCCGCCACGTCGACCACCGCCCGCGCGAGCCCGCGGTGAAAGCGCAGGGACACGACGGGGAGCGGCGTACGCTGCGCGAGATCCGAGAGCAGCGGGCGCCACATCTCGCGAGGATCGACGCATGCGAGCGGCGAATCGCCGACGCGCGAGCTGGCGAGGTGCGTCGTCGTCATCGGATAGGCAAGGTCGTCGCCGTCACGGTCCAGCGTGCGGCGGTCGACGAGCGCCTCGAGCAGCGCGCCGGCTTGGCCCTCGTAAGCCTGACGCTCGAACACGACGCCCGTCGCCGCGGCGACCGCGTCGAAGAGGCGCCCACAGGAGGACGCGAGCGGCGCGTGGACGCCCGCGCGGAGCATGCCGTCGAGCGTCGCGCGAGGCTTCGCGGCGAGGCGCGCCACGAGCTCGAGATCGCCGAAGGTCGCCGCGAGCTCGGACCAGCCCATCGCGGCGACGAGCTGCGCGTACAGGTTGCGCCAGGGCTCGCGTGAAGCCTGATCGCCCCCGAGCATCGCAGTCGGCCTCAGGGTCGCAGCGCGTCGACAGGCGCGATAGTCCGCCACGAGGAGCTCGCCTCCCCAGATCTCGCCGTCGTCGCCGTAGCCGATGCCGTCGAGCACGATCGCGAGCACGGGCGGACCCTCGAGCGGATAGCCGTTCTCGGCCAGGCAGGCGGCGGCGTGCGCGTGGTGATGCTGCACGAGGACGAGGGGCAGCCCGTCGCGCTTCGCGCGCGCGCGCGCGAGCGTCGACGACGCGTAGGCAGGGTGCCGGTCCGCCGCGAGCGCAGCGGGGGAGAGCGCGAGCATCTCGAGGTACTGCGCGAGGCTCCGCTCGTAGTCGCCCAGCGTCGCCAGGTCGTCGAGATCGCCCTGATGCTGCGAGAGCGTCGCCTCGCCGCCGCGCACGAGGCAGAAGGTCGATTTCAGGTCGGCCCCATAGGCGACCACCGCGGGCGCGACCTCGAAGCCTTCCGGCAATCGAAGCGGGCGCGGCGCGTACCCGCGCGCGCGCCGCAGCAGCCGGACGCGGCCGTCGACGACGCGCGCCACGGAGTCGTCGAGGCGGCTCGCGATCGGGCGGTCGTGCGTCAGCGCCACGTCGGCGATGAGGCCGAGCCGCGCAGAGAGCTCGGCGTCGTCGATCACCTGCGGCTCTCCGCTCACGTTCCCGCTCGTCATGACGACGGGGCGATCGAGGTCGCGCAGGAGTATGGCGTGCAAGGGAGTCGTCGGCAGCATGAAGCCGAGCGTGGCGAGGCCGGGCGCGATCTCGCGCGGGAGCGCGTCGGGGCCGGTCGCGTCGAGCAGCACGACCGGGCCCTCGACGCTGCGGAGCAAGTCCGCTTCGAGCTCGTCGACGGCGCAAACGCGCCGCACCACGTCGAGATCGCGCGCCATCAGCGCGAACGGCCTCGCGTCGCGGTGCTTGCGCGCTCGCAGCAGACAGACGGAGTCCGCGCGTGTCGCGTCGCAGACGAGCTGGTATCCGCCGAGGCCCTTCAACGCCACGATCTCGCCGCGCGCGATCGCCGCGATCGCGGCGTCGACGTCGTCGGGCGCGGCGGACCCGGCCGGGGGCGCCGCGGCCTCGGCGAATCGAACGAGGCGCGCGCGCGGCCCGCAAGCCGGGCACGCCGTCGCCTCCGCGTGGAACCGCCGGTCGGTCGGGTCGTCGTACTCACGCGCGCACGCGGGGCAGAGCGGGAATCCGGCGAGCGTCGTGCGCCCACGATCGTACGGGACGCCGCGCACCACGCTGAGACGAGGCCCGCAGTGCGTGCACGTCGTGAATGGATATCGGAACCGTCGCGAGGCCGGGTCTGCCACCTCGGCGCTGCAGGCAGCGCACGCCACGGCGTCCGGCGCGATCTGCGTGCGCGCGGCGCCCTCGACGCTGGCGGCGACGTGGAACTCGAAGCCCAGCGCGACGTCGATGGGGCGCGACTCCACCCCGTCGACCCGCGCGAGCGGCGGGGCCTCCCGCACGATGCGATCGACCAGCGCGGTGAGCCCCGCGCGCGACCCGGCGGCGCGGACGACGACGCCGGACGCGTCGTTGCGCACGTCGCCGCCGAGGCCGAGCTGCCGCGCGATCCGGAGGACGTGCGGGCGAAACCCCACGCCTTGCACGAGGCCGCGCACGCGCACCTCGATCGCCTCGCGCGCGTCGCCCCGTCGCTCGGCCCTCGTCACGCGCGCGAGTGTAAGAGACCCGAGCGCGCGCCGCCCGCGTCGCGTGAACGGCCGCTCAGCAGCCCGCGCCGCCGCACTGGGTGGTCGCGCAGGTCGAGAGCTGGTGGAACGCCGCCACGCACGCGTCCGACGCGCTGCACGCCGCCTGGCAGGCGCAGAGATCGCGGCCCTCGAACCAGCAGCTCTCCATGCAGTTGAGCTCGCCGCCCTGACAGCCCTGCTGGGTGGTGCTGGTGCAGCGCTGCTGGAGACAGTCGATGCAGCTCGTGCTGCCGATGGGCGGCGCGTCGCAGGTCTGCTGCGCCGGCGCCGGGACGCTCGCGGAGAGCGAGATGCGCCTCGGCATGGCGTAGTCGAGCTCCTGGGCCGTCACCCCCGGCGGCACCTCGAACGCGACGGAGCACGTCTTCGACCCGCCCGGCGCGACCGAGACGTCGCCCTCGCATGCGTCGTCGAGCTCCGCGGAGACGCTCGTGGGCGAGTAGACGAGCTCCGCGACCGTCTTGAGCGAGAACAGGTCATACGAGGCGACGAGCGGCGGAGTCTGCGACTCGTTGGCGAGCGTCGCGGTGAGCACCAGGAACAGGTCCCCCTGCGTGCTGGGGCTGTAGTAGCCGCCGATCTCGCTCATGAGCTCGGCCTTCGTCACCGTGAGCGAGGCGTCGCCGTCTCCGCCCGTCTGGCTGCCGGTCGCCGTGCTCGACGGGCCCGCGCCCGTCTTCGAATGGTGCGAGCCGCCGCCGCCGCCGTCGTTGCCCGTGTCGCTGCCGCTGCACGCCGTGAGCGCGCACGCCGCGGCCGCCGCCGCGATGATCATTCCGAGTCGCATGTGAACCTTCCTCCGACGAGGAGGAGCCCGGCGCGCGGCGGCCGTCGCAGAGAATCGACCGCCGCCCGCGCGACGTCTCGCCAGGCGGCCGTCCCCGCGGGCTCAGCGCCGCGGCCGCGCCTCGCGCCGACGTCGAGCGGCGAGCGCCGCGACGAGGCCGAGCAGGGCGAGCGGCGCCTCGGTGAAGGCGCGGGACGACGACGCGCTGCAGCCGCCGGAGCTCGCGCCTGCGTCTCCGTCTCCGCTCGGCGCCGCCGTGGCCCCGGTCGCGCCGCCCCCGCCATCGCCCGAGGTCACGCCGCCGCCCGCGCCGGTCGTCGTGGCGGCGGGCCCGCCTGCGCCGGCGCCGGCGGTCGACGAGGCTCCGCCGTGGCCGGTCGCGCCGCCCGCGCCGTCGCCGCCGCTCCCGCTCCCGCCTGCGCCGCCGCCGCCTTGCGCGCTGTCGACGATGACGAAATCGAGCGCAGGCACGGTGACGCCGTTCGCGTCGCGCGCGACGGAGTCGAAGTTCGCGATGATCCGCACGCCGGACGCCCAGTCCGTGTACTGGACCTCACGATCGGTGGACAGCCAGCCGTGGCCGATCATGTCGTCGAAGCCGACGACGGAGCGGGAGCGCTTCTGGAGCGCGTAGCTGTCGAGGTACATCTGCCCATACGTGGCCCAGTGATCGGTCGTCACGTTCCACATGGGCATCGTGCCGTAGAGCGCGTTGAAGAGGTCCTTCTTCGCCGAGGTGGCGAGGCTCTGGAAGTTCGTGTTCCGCCAGTTCCACGTGCTCACCACGTGGTCGTGGAACATCAGCTCGAAGAGCGGGATGCGGTGCTGCTCGTCGACGCTGAGCCCGGGCGGAGGCGGCACCGTCGCCGGCGCGAAGTCGTTGTTGTAGTCACCCGACGGGATGTGCGACTCGGCCTCACCGTAAGTGCGCAGCATCATCGCGCCCTCGAAGTAGTCGAGGTGTGGGATCGCCCACACGGGCGCGACGCCCTCGCCCGAGCCCACGGCGCTCAGCGCCGCGCGCGTCGCGTCGAGCAGGTCGGCGCGGTACTGCCGCTCGGTCTCGAGCGTCGACGGGAGGGGCGCCGGAGCAGGGAGGAGCGGGTTGTGGTTCGGGTGGCTCGCGTCGAGGCAGGGCGCGTACTGAACGACGTACGTGTCGTAGTACATCATCTGGAGACCGATGTTCGACGCGAGCGTCGTGATGTCCCCCGGCGAAGAGGGCGCGTTGAACTGGCTGCACGAGTTGTCCCAGCCGGTGGGGTACATCTGGAAGAACGCCACGGGGTCGCGGTTCCCGAGCAGCAGATCCTCTGCCCAGCTCCCGGGCGCGACGAC
>DASYCF010000865.1:0-2528 GCA_036500365.1 Byssovorax sp. | reverse complement strand
CGCGGTCGGCCGGAGGGAGCGCGCGCTGCACCGTCTGCACGGCGCCGGGGAACGACGGCGCCTCGGCGAGGCCGAGCGCGAAGCGGATCGCGAAGAGCGCCGCGAGCCCGGGCACGAGCGCGTGCGCGGCGGACACCACCGACCACACGAGCACCGCGCCGAGCAGCCCGCGGCGCGCGCCGAAGCGATCGATCAGGCGCCCGGCCATCGGCGCGCCGACGAGGTAGGCGAGCGCGAACGAGGCGTGCACGAGCCCGAGCGACGACTCGTGGATGCCGAGCGTCCGGGTGAGCGTCGGCGACACGACGGCGAGCGTCTGCCGATCGATGTAGCTGACCGTCATCGTCGACGTCGCCGCGATGGCGAGCGCCCACTGCGAGAACGTCGCGCGGACGGGCGGGCTCGGCGTCGCGGCGCGCGCGTTCACGCGGCGCTCATCGCACGAAACGGATGCGGCGGCGCGCCCCGCGCAGCTCGCACCAGCCCGAGCGAAGCGAGCGCGGGGTTTGGGGCCGCTCGCGGCCCCATCGAGGTCAATTCTCCTGATCGAACTTCTTCGACCAGACGATCGCGTCCTTGCGCGCGCCGCCGACGGCGAGGTGGCTCGCGAGGACGGCCGAGCGGCGGTAGCCGCAGGCGACGAACACCGACGTCATCGTCACGTCGTCCGACGGCGCGAGCGTGAAGAGGCTCGTCATGCCCTCGGCGGCGAGGCGCGCCTCGACGACGCGCACGCTCGCGATGGTCGCGACGCGCTCCGCCTCGGTCTCGGGCGCGGCGTGGAGCTCGAAGAGCGCGTTCGAGAAGGCGGGCTGCGCCTCCCACGACGCGAGCAGCGTGAAGCCGCCGCGCGCCGTCAGCGCGAAGGCAGGGCGCGGCGCGACGTCGCGGCCGAACGGCTCGAAGCCGGTGAGCAGGGTGCCGCGCTTGTCTGCTGCCACGAGCGCGCGCTTCACCTCCGCGGCCGTCGCCTTGGCGAGCGCGACCTTCGGCAGCGTCTTCTCGGGCGCCTTCGCGAGCCGCTTCGCGCGCGCGATCGTCCGCTCCGCCGTCGTCACCGACGTCGACGGCCCCGCGGGCGTGAGGTCGTCGTCGTCGTCCGCGCCGAGCGTCGGGTCGACCGTGAGCGGGCGCATGTCGGCGACGACGGCGCCGAGGATCCACGCGTCGCTGCGCTTGTAGAACGCCGGGATCGAGCCCTCGCGCGTGAAGCCGAGGCGGGTCCACGTCGCCACCTCGTCGCGCTCGACGAGGGTGAAGATCTTCTCGCAGCGCTCGCGCTTCGCAGCCGCGAGGACGAAGTTTCGCTTCGCGACCGTCGGGCCGGCGCGGAAATCGATCACGCGCACCGTCGCGTGGCGGCGGTTCACGAGGAGGCAGAGCGACACGGAGTCGTTCTGGAACAGGAGCTCATCGACGCCGGTGCTCGCCCGCGTCGCGACAGTGTTGGCAGCCATGGATAGTGGTCTCGTGCGCGACCCGCTCGATGAGCTGGCGCGCGCGCTGCGTGCCCGGCCAACGGGGGCCGGACGTCGGGCCACCACCCGCCGTCCAGGCCTCGTCCTCCGAGCCCTGGTCCCCGTCCGAACTTCGCTAGGCTAAGCGGCGGTTCCGCAATCTCGAGTACGGACCGCCCCGGCTTTCAAAAGTGAAAGCTCCCTACCAGCCGACCCCGAGGCCGTCAACGGTCTCGGCCGTCCCCCCTGGCGCTGGACCGCGCGCTCTACGCGCCGAGGGCGCGAGCGCGGTCGGCCGGGCTCACGCCGAGCGCCGCGAGCGCCGCCTCGGCCTTGTCGCGCTGGATGGACACCCGCGTCGGCATGCCGCCCGAAATGCCGAACGCGGTCAGGAGGTTCACGCCGCTGTCGAACGGCGCGGCGAACGTCGCGACGTCGCCGTCGAGCACGCACGAGATGGTCGCGCGCTCCTGGCCGATCAAGAGGAGCGCGGTCTTGTCGTACGCGGCGTCGCGCGTGGTCGCGTCGACGAAGGCGACGTTCGGCTGGAAGCGCTCGTAGCGAAGGGCGAGGCGCCGCGTCTCGACCTCGCGCGCGGCGAGCTCCTCGCCGGCGGCGTCGATCGGCGTCCACAGCGAGCGATCTGCGAGGCCGCTCGCGAGGTGGCGCACGACCAGGCCGAAGAGCGCCTGATCGCGCGGCCGCGCCCGCAGCGCGCGATCGATGCGCACGGCGACGGGGCCCGCCTCGCCGACGCGGGTGTCGATGGCGCGCGCGTCGACGTCGCAGCCCGGGTACGGCTCGACGCCGCCGCGCATCCACTTCGCGCCGCTCGCGAGCCCGTCGAAGTCGACGTGGCACACGATCGTGTCGACCTTGCCGGCGCGGGCGACGACCTCGGGCGTGATCATCTCGGGGCAGGCGCCGTGCTCGGCCTTGGTGCTCAAGGTGAAGCGCGGATCGCCGGCGTAGCGTTGGTGCTCGGCGCTGTCGTGGTGATCGACCCAGGCCGCGAGCCGATCGCCGAGCCCGCTGATGAGCGGGAGCGTCGTCTTCTCGAAGCTGTGCCCG
>DASYCF010000864.1:0-4004 GCA_036500365.1 Byssovorax sp. | reverse complement strand
TCCCGATCGCGCTCGACCTGGCGCAGGAGCTCCTCGATGCGATCGACGTCGTCGGGCGCGGCGTCGTAGAAGAAGCGCAGCTCGGGCGTGTAGCGCAGGCCCACCGCGCGGCCGACCTCCGCGCGCAGGCGCCGCGACGCGGCCGCGAAGCCGGCGATGAGCGCCTTCTGCGCCCGCGCGTCGGGCGCGCCGACCGCGCGTCGCACGTGGACGCGCGCGATCGAGAGGTCGTCGGTCATCTCGACGCGCGAGACGATCGCGCCCTCGACGCGCGGGTCCGAGAGGTCCCGCACGGCGCGCGCGAGCTCGTCCTTGAGCCGCTCGCTGACGCGCGTCGCGCGCTTGACGGTCAACGCTGCCTCGACACGTGCGCGAGCATACACGGGCCCCGCATCAGCCGCGTCAGGTCAGCTTGGTCTTGACCTCTTCGATCTCGAACGATTCCACGATGTCGCCTTCCTTGACGTCGTTGAAGCCCTCGATCGAGATGCCGCACTCGAAGCCCTCGGCCACCTCGCGCACGTCGTCCTTGAAGCGGCGCAGGCCCGAGAGCTTGCCCGTGTGGACGACCACGCTGTCGCGGACGAGCCGCGCCTCGGCCGTGCGGCGGATGAGGCCGGTCAGGACCATGCTGCCGGCGACGATGCCGACCTTCGTGATGCGGAAGACCTGGCGGACCTCTGCCTTGCCGAGGATCTTCTCGATCTTCGTCGCGGGGAGCAGGCCTTCCATCGCCGCGCGGATGTCGTCGACCGCGTTGTAGATGATCGTGTAGAGGCGGATCTCGATGCCCTCGGACTCGGCGAGCGACGCCGCCTTGCCCGCGGGGCGCACGTTGAAGCCGACGATGATCGCCTTCGAAGCGATGGCGAGGTTGACGTCGCCCTCGGTGATGCCGCCGACGGCGGCGTTCACGATGGTGACCTTGACCTTCTGCGTCGTGAGCTTCGTGAGCGACTGACCGACGGCCTCGACCGAGCCCTGCACGTCGCCCTTGATGATGAGCTTGAGCTCGAACTGGTCGGCCTCGGCGAGCTTCTCCTTGAGGCCCTCGAGCGTGATGCCGCTCGTCCTCGGGATGAGCGACGTCGACGCCTTCTTGCGGCGCGTCTCGGCGACCTCTTCCGCCGTCTTCGCGTCCTTCACCGCGTGCACGGGGTCGCCGGCGCTCGGGACCTCGTTGAGGCCGAGCACCTCGACCGGCGTCGAGGGGCCGGCGTCGAGCACGGGTCGACCGAGCTCGTCGGTCATCGCGCGGACCTTGCCCCACGCGCCGCCGGCGAGGAGCACGTCGCCCACGTGGAGCGTGCCGTCCTGCACCATGACGCGCGCGACCGGGCCGCGGCCGCGGTCGAGGAGCGCCTCGATGACGACGCCGCTCGCGCGGCGCGCCGCGTTCGCCTTGAGCTCGAGCACCTCGGCCTGCAGCAAGATGGCCTCGAGCAGCTGATCGATGCCCTCACCCGTCTTCGCGGAGACGTGGACGAAGATGGTCTCGCCGCCCCAGTCCTCGGGCTGGAGGCCGAGCGCCGCGAGGTCGCGCCGGATCTTGTCCGTGTCGGCCCCGGGCTTGTCGATCTTGTTCACCGCGACGATGATCGGGACCTTCGCGGCCTGCGCGTGGTTGATCGCCTCCTTCGTCTGCGGCATCACGCCGTCGTCGGCGGCGACGACGAGCACGACGATGTCGGTCGCCGAGGCGCCGCGCGCGCGCATCGCCGTGAAGGCCTCGTGGCCGGGCGTGTCGAGGAAGGCGACGGTGCCGCGCGCGGTGTCGACGCGGTAAGCGCCGATGTGCTGCGTGATGCCGCCGGCCTCACCCTCGGCGACGCTCGCCTTGCGGATGCGGTCGAGGAGGCTCGTCTTGCCGTGATCGACGTGACCCATGACGGTCACGATCGGCGGGCGCACCTCGCTCTCGGAGCCGTCCGACTCTTCGGTCGCGGCGCTGAGCGTCTGGTCCTCGCTGACGGCGACGTCCTCGACCGTCCAGCCGAACTCGCTCGACAGGAGCTTCGCGGTGTCGGCGTCGAGCGTCGAGTTGATGTTGACGCCGGTCATGCCCATCGAGAGCAGCTTGAGCAGCACGTCCGTCGCCTTGAGGCTCATGCGCGACGCGAGCTGCTGCAGGCTGACCTGCTCCTCGATGCGGATGACCTTCTTGTGCGACGACATCTCCTGCGTGGAGACGTGCACCGGCTTGCGCGGCATCTGCGCGCCGGGGCGCCGCGACTGGAACGCGCCCTGCGGGCTGCGTCCGCCGCGCTGCATGCCGGGGCGGTACGGGCCTGCGGGCCCGGGCCGAGCGGGGGCGGCGTTGGAGCGCGGATCGAACATCACGCGGCGCTGCCCGAGCGGGGTGGCGGCGGGCTTCGGCATCGGCACGCCGGGCCGGCCGGCCCACACCTCGACGCCGCGCTTCGGCGGGCCGGGCGGCGTCGACGGCGAGCGCGGCGAGGTCGTCTCGCGCGTCGCGGGCTGCTGCGGCGGCGACGGCGCGGCGACGGCGCGAGGCGGGGTGACGGCGGGGGCGAGCGGCGGGGGCGGGATGGCGATGACGGGCTCCTCGGGGGGCGGCGGCGGCGACGCGGCGGCGCGCACCTCCGCGACGGGGGACGGTGCCGGCTCGGGCTCGAAGAGCTCCATCGCGGGCTTCGCGGACACGGGCGACTTGTGCGACTTCGCCGCGGAGCGCGGCGGGGGCTCTGCCTCGCGCGCGGACGGCGGCGCGGGCGGGGCGTGGTTCGGCTCGGACGCGGGCGCGGCCGGTGCCGCGTGCGCGCGTGGCTTGGACGCGGGCGCCTCGGCGGGCGCGGCCGCCTCGCGACGAGACCGCGGCGGAGGCGGAGGCGCCTCCTCCACGACGTCGTGGCGCGACGGCGGCGCCGCGGGCGCTGACGGCGGCGGGTGCGCGACGCCGCGACCGCTCGGGGCCTCGTCGGCGTGCACACGTGACGCGGGCTGAGACGGCTCTGGCGCGGGCGCCTGGCGCACGGACTCGACCGCGTCCGGACGCGCGCGACGCTTCACGACTCGCCCGTCGGCGCGCACACGCTCCTCGACGCCGCCGGGGGTCTTCTGCCGCTCGAGGTGGCGCTTCAGGCGTTCGACGGCGTCAGGCTCGACGGCGCTCATGTGGTTGCGCACGTCGTCGACGCCCATGGACTGGAAGAGGGCGACGAGCGCCTTCTGATCCATGTTGAGCTGCTTGGCTACTTCGTAGACCCGAACCTTGCTCATGCACCTCGCTCCGCGTGATTGGAACGTGCCGGCGCTCCCGGGGGTACGTCGGACTGAAGCTCTTGGGGTGGCGAGCCCTTGCGGCGACGGCCGGGCGCGGCCGCCTCGGTCAACGCGCCGGAGCGCGCCTGGACGGCGGTGGCGATCGCGCGCGCGATCCGGTCGTCGAGGATGGCGACGACGCCGACCTCGCGGCCGCGGCCGGGCGAGCAGATCGCGCCGAGCTCGGCCTTCGTCCCCCAGGCGACGGCGCGGCCTGCCGCGACCGCCGCGCGCACGGGGCCGAGATCCGCGGCGGCCGCCGCGTCGACCGCGACGATCGCCAGCTTGCCCTCGCCGCGCTCGAGCGCGCCGCCCGCCGCGTCCGCGCCGAACGCGAGCGACCGCGCGCGGAGCGCCGATGCGACGAGGCCCTCCACGCGGCGATCGAACGCCGCCGCGATCGCGCGACCGAGCGACGCGGGCGTGGTCGGCTCAATCTCCACGCCGACGACGACGCCCTCGATCTTCGACTTGAAGCTCCGCGCGAGCCCGCGCGCGGCGGCTTGCTCGACGCAGGCGGGCCGCGCGTGGACGTGCGCGCCCCGGCCGAAGGCGCCGCCCTTCGCGTCGACCGCGACGACCTCGCCCGGCCCGAGGACGAGCCGCACGAGGTCGAGCTCCGTCTTCGGGTCGACGCGCTCGCCGCAGCCCACGCACGACCTCGACGAGGCGCGCGCGTCCGCACCGGCTCCCGGAGGAGCGGCGTCGGCCGGCGCGTCTAT
>DASYCF010000863.1:0-4516 GCA_036500365.1 Byssovorax sp. | reverse complement strand
GGACGCCGAGGCGCGCGGCGATCGCTTCGCGCTCTCGGGCCTCGGCGCGTCTGCGATGGTCGTCCGACACCTGTGCGACGACGACGGCGAGGGCGCGCGGGCGTCGGTCCGCGGCGCCCTCGCCAGCTGGACGGCCGCGGGCTTCCACGTGCTGCACTTCCTCGCCGTGTGGCACGAGGCGCTCGCCGCGCTCTACCTCGACGAGCCCGAGGAGGCGTCGCGCGTCGTCGAGGCCGCGTGGAAGCCTGCCGAGCGCGCCCTCCTGCTCCGGATCCAGATCTGCGCGATCACGCTGCACCACGTACGAGGCGCCGCGAGCGTCGGCGTGGCCGCGGCGACGGGCGGCGCCCAGCGTGATCGCGCCCTCGCCGCCGCCGACCGCGCGGCGTCGTTCCTCGAGAAGCAGGCGGTCCCGCACGCGACGCCGCTGGGCCTGCTCGTCCGCGCGGGCGCGTCGAACGTGCGCGGAGATGCGCGCGGCGCCGGGTCGCTGCTCGACGCCGCGGCGAAGGGGTTCGACGCGCGCCACATGGAGGTCTTCGCCGCCGTCGCGCGGCGTCACCTCGGCGTGGCGCTCGGCCGCGACGGCGCTGCCCTCGTGCGCGCGGCCGACGCGCGGCTCCTGCGCGAAGGCGTTCGGGCGCCCACGCGCTGGTGCGCGGCGATCGCGCCCGGGTTCACTCGCTGACCTGCTCGCGCTGCGTCGGCTCGCTCCCGATTGCGGTCGCGTCGCGGCCCCGCATACGCTCGCGCGACGATGCCGGGGCCGGTCGCCGTGTTGCCGCTCTGCCCCGTGGCGTGCGGCTCGGTGGTCGCGCGCGTCGGCGAAGAGCTCCGCGCGGTCGTCATCGTCAAGGCGTCGTTCACGCTCGCCCACGAGCGCAGCGCGTGGCCGATCGTCGCGTCGCCGCTCGTCGAGGTCGACGAGCACGTCGGCGGTCATCCGTCGGCGAGCCTGGTCGCCGCGAGCGAGCGCGCGCCCATCCTGCCGGGCGCGGGCGTGCTGCTCACCGGCGCCGCCTACGCGCCGCACGGCCGACCGGTGACCGAGTGCGCCGTGCGCCTCGCGGTGTTCCAGGACGGCGCCGCCGTGGTGAACAAGCACCTCGTCGTGCGCGGGGACGCGACGCGCGACGCGCCCCAGCCCGCGCCGTTCACGCGCATGCCGCTCGTCTACGAGCGCGCGTACGGCGGGCCGAGCGTCGCCGAGAACCCCGCGGGGGTCGGCGCAGGGAGCGCGCGGCTGCCGAACGTGCTCGACCCGCGCGACCCCGACCGGACCGCCGGCTTCGGCCCCATCGCGCCGACGTGGGCGCCGCGCGCCGCGCCGATGCGCTCGTTCGACGCCGCGCCGCGTGAGGGCGACGCCATCGTGCTCGCCGCGGACGCGCCGTTCGACGCGCTGCACGCGGCGCCGGGCGATCAAAGGCTCGAGGCGATCCGCGGCGACGAGTGGATCGTGCTCGACGGCCTGCACGCCGTGCACGCGCGCGTGCAGACGCAGCTCCCGTTCGCGCGGGCGGTCGCGCGCTTCGTCCGCGTCGATCGGCCGGGTCCGCTCGAGGAGGTGCCGCTGCGCGCCGACACGCTGACGATCGACGCGGAGGCGCTCGTCGCGTCGATCGTGTGGCGCGGTCACGTGGTCGTCGAGTCGCTCGACGCGGTCGCCGCGCTCCGGGTCTACGCCGCGCTCGAGCTGCCCTCGCTGCCCGTGCGGTGGCCTGCTGCGCCGACGCCGGACGCGCACGACACCGACCCGCTCGAGCCCTCGTGGCCCGACATCCCGGACACCACGACGGAGCGGGACGTGCGCGCCATCCGCGCCGCGCTCGCCCGCCCCCCGGGCTCGGCGCTCGTCCGCACCGCGACCTTCACCGGCGCCGTGCTGCCGGCCCTGCCGTTCGACGCGGCGTCGTCGTCTTCGATCTCGGCACCGCCCGTGGCCGCGACGGTGCACGAGGCGACGGACACGATCGACGGCGGGTCTGCCGGCGTCGCCGTTCTGCCGTTTCTCGGGCGCGGGTCGCCCCCGGCGCCGCCCATCTTGCCGGCTTCGGTCGAAGCGGTCGCGGCAGCGGTCGCCGGTCTGCGGGAAGAGATCGCCGCGCGGATCGCGTCGCGCGCGTCGCTCGCCGATCTCCCGCTCGCGGGCGCGCAGATCGCCGACGTCAAGCTCGCGGGCGCGGACCTGCGCGGCGCGGATCTCACGGGCGCCGACCTCACGCGCGCCGATTTGACGCGCGCGGATCTGGGCGGCGCGCGGCTCGACGGCGCGATCCTCGTCGAGGCGAACCTCGCCTATGCGCGGTGCGTCGGCGCGAGCTTCGCCGGCGTGCGCGGCGCGGGGGCGACGTTCACGCGCGCGGCGCTCGACGACGCGTCGTTCGCGGACGCCGAGCTCGACGGCGCGGATTTCACGGGTGCGTCGCTCGGCGGCGCGAAGCTCACGCACGCGCGCCTGCGCGACGCCCGCCTCGTCGACGCGCGCGCGCCGAAGGCGTCGTTCGAAGGCGCGCTGCTCGACGGCGCGAACGCGAGCGGCGCCTCGCTCGTCGGCGCGCTGCTCGGCCTCGCGCAGGCCAAGGGCTGCGCGCTCGCGGGCGTCGACCTCACCGGTGCGTCGGCCGAGGGCGCGCTGCTCGAGGGCGCGAACCTCTCCCGCGCGGTCGCGAACGGGGCGCGGCTCGCGGGCGCGCGGCTCCGCGGCGCGAACCTGTCGCGCGTCGCGGCGTCAGCGGCCGAGCTCGTCGGCGCCGACCTCTCGGGCGCGGACCTCCGCCAGGCGAAGCTCGACGAGGCCGTGCTCGACGACGCGAAGCTCCGTGACGCGCAGGCCTCGCTCGTCGACCTGTCGCGCGCGCGGCTCCGCGACGCGGACTGCACCGGCGCGAACCTCCGCGAGGCGAACCTGGCTGCGGCGGATCTCACGGGCGCGCGCCTCGACCGCGCCGATCTGCGCGACGCCGATCTCACCGGCGCGACGCTCGTCGGAGCGTCGCAGCAAGGCGCGAAGCTCGCGGGCGCGAAGCGGGGCGGCGCTACGTGAGCTCGTGCGTCATGTGCGTGGCCGCGTCGTCGGACACCGCGAAGCCGCAGGCGCGATAAAAGTCGATCGCCGCGGACCGAGCCGCCGCACCGTGAGCGCGCGCGCGGTCATCAGTCGGGGTCGTCGTCCTTGTCGTCTTCGACGAAGCCCTTCGGGTGGATGCCGGGCGCTGCCTGCGCGCTCGCGAGCGCCGCCGGCGTCGCGATCTGGCGGGCCGTGCGCGTCTTGCCGCCCTTCGCGGGCTCCGCGTCGCCGTCGTCCGCCTTCGCGCTCTTGCCCTCGGGCGCCGGCTTGTCGCTCGGTCCGGCGGGCGCGTCGGTCGGCGCCTCGGCCACGGGCGCGGTCGCCTTCTCGGCCGGCGGATCCGGGAGCGGGATCGCGTCGAGCCGCTTGTCGAGCTCGGCCTTCGCCGCCGTGAACGCGGGCCGCTCGCTCGGCGGGAGCACGCGCTCGCCGTTCAGCTGCAGCGTCATCGCGTCGAAGAATTTGCCGTTCTTCTTCGCGAAGAAGTGCAGGTGCGGCCCCGTCGCGCGGCCGGTCGCGCCCGCGTAGCCGATGAGGTGGTGCACGCCGACCTTCTCGCCCGGCTTCGCGTCGGTCGCGATGCGCGACATGTGGCAGTACCCGGTCTGGATGCCGTTCGGGTGGTCGATGACGACCGCGTTGCCGCACGGACCGAGCGGCCCCGCCGACACGATCACGCCGCGGTACGCCGAGTAGATGGGCGTGCCCGTCGGCGCGCGCAGATCCGTGCCCTCGTGCGGCATGAGCTTGTGGAGCACCGGGTGCATGCGGTGCGGGTTGAACGGCGAGACCACCGTCATCCCCGCGGTGAGCGGCGACTGCCACCCGCCGCTGTACGGCTGCTTGCCCTTGTCGTCGAAGTAGCCGTGCGCATCGGCGCCCTTGAACGCGTACGCGCGCACCGACGGCGCCGCCGGATCGGCCGGCTTGTACTCGACGGCGACGACGCTCTTGTACTTCGAGAACTGGCCGAGCGCGGTCTCCTCGACCGCGATCACCTTCACGACCGAGCCCTCTTCGAATGACTCGTGCGAGATGCGGCCGTTGAACGCCTCGTCGATCTCGGCGACGAGGCCCGCCTCGAGGCCCGCCGCCTCGGCCGACGCCTGCGGGTCGCCGCTCACGTAGAACGCGCCCGTCGCCTCGTCCTCGGCGATCTTCATGTCGAGCTTCGCGCCGACGAGCAGACCCGCGTCGTTCTCCTTGGCCTGGTAGATCTCGCTCGGCGAGACCTCGAACTCGAACGCCTTCACCCGCTTCGACGCCTTGTCGACGGCGACGGCGAACTTGTCGTGCTTGTTCGTCTTGTCGAACTTCCGCACGTCGTCGAGCGCCTTCATGATGCGGTACGCCTGCGCGACGGGGACGCCCTTGTCGCCCAGCGCCTCGACGAAGCTCTTCTTCTCCATCGTCCCGCGCGAGACCGTGACCGCCGGATCCTTCTCG
>DASYCF010000862.1:0-2720 GCA_036500365.1 Byssovorax sp. | reverse complement strand
TCGACGCGTACGCCGGGATCCTCGCGAAGTCGGGGCGCAGCGCCGACGTCGTGTCGCTGTGGGAGCAGCAGGCGCGGTGCCGCGCTGACGCGGGCGACGGCGTCGAGGCGGCTGCCCTCTGGGCGCGCGCGGCCGAGCTCGCCGAGGTCCGCGTGGGCGACGCGGCGCGGGCGATCGAGGATCACGGGCGCGGCGCCGCGCTCGGCGGCGTCGCGTCGCTCGAGGCGCTCGCGCGCATCCACACGGCCGCGCGCGAGGACGCGAAGGCGGCGGAGGTGCTCGAGCGGCTCCTCACGCTCACGCCGGAGGGCGCCGCGGGGGGCGCGGATCCGCGCGCGGCCGTCGCGCTGCGCCTCGCCGAGGCCTACGTGCGCGCCGGCGCGCCGGCCGAGGCGCGCGCGAGGCTCGAGCGATTTCCGAACGACGCAGCGGCCCGCTCACGGCTCGCCGAGCTCTACGCCGAGGCGGAGCTCTGGGACCCGCTCGCGGCGCTCGCAGCCGACGAGGCCGCGCGCGCCGCGGCGCCCGAGCAGCGCGTCGATCACCTTCGCCGCGCAGTCGATCTGCACCTCTGGAAGCGCCGCGACCCCGCCGCGAGCGTGCCGCTCCTCGAGCGGGCCGTCGCGCTCGCGCCCGACGACGCGACGCTCGGCCTCGCGCTCGGCGAGGCGCTCTACGCGATCGGCCGCTTCGACGACTCGGTGCGCGCGCTCGAGGCTCAGGTCGAGCGCTACGGCGCCCGCAAGCCCAAGGATCGCGCGCTCACGCACTACGCGCTCGCCCGCGCCGCCGTCGCCGCGGGGGACAAGGCGCGCGCGCTCGAGGAGCTCGACGCCGCCGCGCGCATCGATCGGGCGCACGCCGGCGTCTTGCACGCGCTCGGCCGCCTCGCGTTCGAGCTCGGCGATTTGCCGCGCGCCGCCCGCGCGTTCCAGGCCCTGCTCCTGCGTCCGCACGCCGACGAGGGCGCCGTGCAGCGGAGCTATCAGGCGCTCGTCGACCTGCATCGAAAGGACGGCGAGGCGAAGGACGGCGACGTCTCGCGCGTCGAGCTGCTCCTCGACCTCGCCGACATCGCCGAGCTCGAGGGCGACGCCGTGCGCGCCGCCGAGTTCCGCGGCTCGGCGCTCGACGCCTCGCGCGCGAGCCCCGAGGACGAGGCCCGCTACGCGCGCGCGCTGGCAACGCGCGGCGGCAAGGCCTGAGACCGCGCGCGGCGGAGACCTTCACGAGGCCCCCGCCGCGGCCGACGCAGCGCCGTGCGCGGCGGTCAGAGGAGCGACGACTCGGGGAAGTCGACGTCGACCGTGAGGTCGGTCCCGGGGATCACCTCGAGGCGGTTCACGGTCGCCGTCGTCGACACCGCGTCGTCGAAGTCGTCGACCAGCGTCGCCGTCGCGTCGAACTCGCCCCGGGGCAGGTCGATCGTCGCGGCGAAGTCCCGGCAGTCCACGCGGCGGCTCGCCACGTTGTCGCCGAACGCGTCGAACACCTCGACGTCGACCGCGGACGCGCCGGCGTCGGCGCAGGCGAACGCGTCGGCGCGGTGATCGACCGTCCACTCGAGCGTGATCGACCCGGCGCCGTCGACGACGACCGGCTCCGCGTCGATCCCCGCCTCGAACGCGCAGCCGGTGAGGGCGGCGGTCGACGCGAGAAAGAGAGCAGCAAGCGAGACAAGCACCTGATTGGAATTCATGATCGGTCTCCTCGTCCGTGAGAACGGGACTTGTTGGATGAACTGCGTGCGTGAGGCGACGAGGCCGGCGCTGCGGCCCCGCCCGTGGAGGTCATGGGAGCGCGCCGAGCTCAACGGACGTGCACCCGCGCGGTCATGCGGGGCGCGCCTGCGCGGAAGCGCGCGAGCTCGGCCGGTTCGCGCTGGAGCACGACGTAGCCGCCCCGCGTGCGGTAGAACCAGCGGCCCTCGACGTAGTAGGCGAAGCCGCCGTCGTAATAGACGTGCGGGTAGCTCTCGATCTCGACGGGCACGTCGGTCACGGCGTAGGCGGGCACGCCAGCGACCATGACGGCAGGCGGCGCGTCGGACACGACGCAGCCGGTGAGCGCGGCGCCCGCGCCGGCGATGACGGCGACCGCGAGCAGGTGTTGGAGCGTCTGATTCACGTCGTCCTCCGTGGTCCTGCTCAATCAGACGGACCCCCGCCGCGCGCATTCGTCGAAAACGTGCGTGCGTGTGCGACATGAGCCCGCCATTTCGACGGACTGGGGGCGGCGAAGTCGCGGTTCGACGGGAAGTCCGCGTCGTCGCGCTTCAGCGACGCGCCGCGGGGACGCGAGCGGCCTCTTCGGCCTCGGCCTCGGCTTCTGCCTGGATCTCGCGCTCGACCTGGGTGTCGGTCTTCGGCGGCGCGGGCGCCGCGACGCGGACGCGATCGTGGCGCGCGGCCGTGCGCAAGAGCAGGGCGTCGACCGCGCGCGCGAGCTCACGCTCGTCGATCGGGGGCGCCGCCTCGACCACGGGCGCCGGCGCGGGCGCCGTCGCGACGGCGTTCTTGTCGCGCTTCTTCTTCTTCTCGGCCTTGTCGACCGGGAAATAGAAGCGGACGGCGCTCAGCGCGATCGTGAAGCCCCAGCCGATGAGGATCCACTGCATCGCGGAGCCCCAGCCGAGCATCATGAAGAGGAAGGGGTTCACGACGCAGTACATCGCGACGTTCCGGAGGAGCTTCCGCTTCTGGGATTTCTTGCGGTCGTCG
>DASYCF010000861.1:0-3786 GCA_036500365.1 Byssovorax sp. | reverse complement strand
GGGGGCGCTTCGCCCGACCAGGGGGTGCCCGCCGCCGAGGTCGTAGCGCAGCCCGACCCCGGAGATCTTCTTGACGAAGTACGTGGTCCCGGCCGTGGTCCCGATGAGATCGGTGACCACCTCGCGCAGCGCGCCGCCGTGCGGGTCCGGGCGCATCACCGCTATCTGCGCCCGGGTCCAGTCCAGCACCCAGGCCCCGACCGGGTGCCGCTCGGCGGTGTAGCTGTCGAGCAGACCCTCGGGTGCGTCGTCGCGGATCGTCGCGGCGAGCTTCCATCCGAGGTTCATCGCGTCGCCGAGCCCGAGGTTCAGCCCCTGTCCGCCGAGCGGCGAGTGCACGTGCGCCGCGTCGCCGGCCACGAGCACCCGTCCCTTGCGGTACGTGGTCGCCTGCTTCGATCGATCGGTCCAGGTCGAGGCGATCTTCACCGCATCGAGCGTGACGTCGACGCCGGACACGCGGCGCAAGACCGCCTCTACGTGCTCGCGCGTGATGGGCTCGGTGCGGTGGAACGCGCCGCCGTCGAAGTCGGCGAGCGCGAGCACGCCCGTCTGCCACTGCGTGTACATCCCGGTCGCCGTGTAGTGACGGCCGAGCGGGAGCGCCGAAGGGTCGGCGAGCTCGCACTGGATCGAATATCCCGTGAACTCGGGCTCCGTGCCGACGAACTCGAAGCCGCCTTGCTTGCGGACCGTGCTGCGGCCGCCGTCGCAGCCGACGAGCCAGCGCGCGCGGATGCGCTCGTCGCCGGCGCGGACGGTGACCTCGTCGTCGGACGCCTCGAGGCCGTCGACGCCGCGGCCGCGTCGGATCTCGACGCCGAGCGAGCGCGCGTGCGCGTCGAGGACGCGCTCGAGGTGCTCCATCTCGGTCCCGAGCTGCGTGTCGGACGGGCCGGGCAATCGGTACGCCCAGCGCGACGCGTCGATGTGGGCGTGATCGAACTGGATGCCGCCGAAGTGACCCGCCGGGCCGCTGCGCCGCCCCTCCGACGCGCCAGGCATCGGCGGGCCGGGCGCGCGCTTGGCCCGAGGGTCCGCGGCGATCGGCTCGAGGAGGCCTCGTCGATGAAAGGCTTCGATGCTCGGCCCCCAGAGCCCACGCATCCCGAACGGGAGCCGCTTCAGCGGCGCGCTTGGATCCTCCAGGCGCTCGAGCACCAAGACGGAGCGCCCCGAGAGGCGGAGCTCGCTCGCCAGGAACAGGCCGACCGGGCCTGCGCCCGCGATGATCACGTCGTAGACCAAGCGTCTCCTTCGACGACCGATGCGTCAGCCGTAGTGCTTCCTGCCCTCGATCGCGCGGCCGAGGGTCACCTGGTCGGCGAACTCGAGGTCGCCGCCGTGGGGGACGCCGCTCGCGATGCGCGTGACGCGGACGCCGCGCGGGCCGAGCTCGCGCGCGACGAGGAGCGCCGTCGCCTCGCCGTCGACCGAGGGCGGGGTCGCGACGAGCACCTCGGTCACCTCCGGCGCCTCGCCGCGCTTCGCCTCGCCCTGCACGCGCGCCCACAGCGCGTCGATGGGGAGGTCCTCGGCGGCGACGCCCTCGAGCGGCGAGAGCAGCTTGCCGAGCACGAAGTAGCGCCCGCGCATCGCGTGGCTCCGCTCGATGGCGAGGAGGTCCTGCACGCGCGCGACCACGCAGAGGAGGGTCGGATCGCGGCGGGTGTCGCGGCAGATCGCGCAGCGCGCGTGGCCCGCCCCGTCGAGCTCGGCCACGTTGCCGCAGCGCTCGCACGGGCGCACGTGATCGCGGAGCGCGGCGAGCTCGGCGCCGAGCGCGCGCGCGACGGCCTCGTCGCCGGTCGCGAGGAAGAGGGCGAAGCGCTGCGCCGTCTTCTCGCCGACGCCGGGCAGCTTGCCGAGGAGCTGCGCCGTGCGCACGAGCCGCGCGGGGAGCGGCGCGCCGCGGCCGTCCGACACGCGGGGCCTACGTGTGCATCCCGGGGATCTTCACGCCCCCGGTGATCTTGTCGATGTCGGCCTCGACCATCTTGTCGGCCTGCTCGAGCGCGGAGTTCGCCGCGGCGACGACGGCGTCGAGCGCGAGCTCGAGGCCCTCGGCGGCGAGGAACTCGGGGTCGATCGTCACGCGGCGGACCTTGCCTTCGCACGTGACGATGACGGTCACCTTGTCGCCGGCGGCGCCTGCGGTGACCTCCTTGTCCTTGAGCTTGGCCTTCGCTTCGTCGATCTTGCGCTGCATGCGCGCGGCCTGGCGCATGAGCTCGTTCATCCCGCCGCGAAACTGCATGCCGGCGTCATGCCCACGCGGGCCCGGCGCCGCAAGCGCCCCGCGCGGCGGGCCTCGGCGCGCCTCGCCGCGCGCGTGATACAAGGCCTGGCCATGAAGCCCGGCGTCCACGTCGCGCTGCTTCGCGCCATCAACGTCGGCGGCAACAACAAGCTCCCGATGAAGGATCTCGTGCGCCTGTTCGAGTCGATCGGCTGCGGCGACGTGCGCACGTACATCCAGAGCGGCAACGTCGTCTACACGGCGGGCGCCGCGCTCGCGAAGAAGGTCCCGGCGCTCGCGGCGGCGGCGATCGAGGCCGAGCTCGGCCTCCGCGTGCCGGTCGTGACGCGCACCGCCGCCGAGCTCGCCGACGCGGCGCGCGCGCGGCCGTTCGAGGGCGACGACGGGCGCGTGTACGTCGCGTTCCTCGCCGACACGCCGAGCGCCGCGCTGATCGCCGCGCTGGATCCGAACCGCTCGCCCGGCGATCGCTTCACGATCATCGGCCGCGACATGCACGTGTCGTTCGCCGCAGGCGCCGGCAAGACGAAGATCACGAACGCCTGGATCGACGCGCAGCTCGGCACGGTCAGCACGCTGCGAAACCTGCGGACGATCGCGGTGCTCGTCGCGATGACGGGCTGACTAGACGCCCTTGCGGCCCTCGAGGATGCCGCCGTCGGCCGTGACGGCGACGACGAAATCGGGCTGGACGAAGAGCGAGATGATCGGCGCGCTCGCCGATGGATCGTGGAACAGCGCGGTCCAGCGAGGGTTCTCGCGGCCCTCGCGCCGCCAGATGTAGCCGGCGCTCGCGGCCCACCCGCGGCCCTCGCCGTCGAGCGCGCAGGCCGAGACGTCGATGCGGGGGTCGATGCGCTCGTGCGTGACGGCGCCGCCCTCGAGCCAGAGCGCTGCGCCCGCGCTGCCGACGGCGAGGCCGAGGCCGCGCGCGTGCACGCCGGCCGACGACACGAAGGCGCGCACACCGGGCGTCGGCACGCGATCGACGGCCCAGTCGAAGGGCGCGTACACGGCGGCGAACGCCTGCTCGTCCGCGCCGCGTCCGACGAGAAGCCAGCGCGCGTCGTCGACGCGGGCGATCGACGTGAGCGAGCGCGCGTCGGTGAGCTCGTACGGCTTGAGCCATCGGCGTCCGACGAGCGGGTGCAGGCGCACCTGCCCGTCGTTCGCGACGCTCACCAGCACGGCGACGTCGGCGAGCTCGCCCGCGAGGCGCTCGAAGCTCAGCGTCGTGTCGCTGATGTTCCATCGGCTCGTGACGCCGCCGGTCGTGTAGAGCGCGAGCGTCGCGCCGTCGCCGCCGACGAGCCAGCGGCCCGCCTCGACCCGCGAGACGAAGCGGATGCCCGTCGGCATCGGCAGGCCGTCGACGCGTGCGTCTTGCCACGAGGTGCCGTTCCAGAAGGCGAGGCCCGTGCTCGTCGCCGCGAGGCACCGGCCGTCCGGCTCCCAGCCTACGCTGCGGATCACGTCCATCGAGCCCGACGGCGCCTGGCTCGTCCAGACCCACGCTTCGTCGTCGA
>DASYCF010000860.1:0-4244 GCA_036500365.1 Byssovorax sp. | reverse complement strand
GGGCGCGGCGGCGCCTGATGAATCGTTGCGCGGCGAGCGCGCGGGGTGTTTAGTTGTGAGTCCAATGGCGGGCGCCCCCGAGCACGCGGATCCGTGGAGCCTCGTTCCCGTCCAGGCGGGCGAGGTGGTCGCGGGCAAATATCGCATCGACCGCGTGCTCGCCGTCGGCGGCATGGGCGTGGTCCTCGAGGCGCACCACCTGCAGCTCGAGGAGCGCGTCGCGATCAAGACGCTGCAGCCCGCGGCGCTCGAGAACCACGAGGCGGTCGAGCGCTTCGCCGCGGAGGCGCGGGCGGCCGCGCGCATCAAGAGCGAGCACGTCGCGCGCGTGATCGACGTCGGCCAGCTCGACGTCGGCGGCCCCTACATGGTGATGGAGCACCTCGCGGGCGAGGATCTCTCCGCGCGGCTCGAGCGGGGCGGCCCGTTCGCGCCGAGCGAGGCGGTGGACCTCATCCTCGAGGCAGCCGAGGCGATCGCCGAGGCGCACGCGAACGGGATCGTGCACCGCGACCTCAAGCCGGCGAACCTCTTCCTGTCGTCGCAGCCGAACGGCTCCACGAGCCTGAAGGTGCTCGACTTCGGCATCTCGAAGTTCGACCGGCGCTTCAAGCGCGAGCACCCCGAGACCGTCGAGGAGCTCACCGCGATCGACGCCATCCTCGGCTCGCCGCTCTACATGGCGCCCGAGCAGATGCGCGCCGCGCGCGAGGCCGACGCGCGCAGCGACGTGTGGGCGCTCGGCGCGATCCTCTACGAGATGCTGATGGGGCGCTCGCCGTTCGAGGCCGAGACCGAGCACGAGATCTGCCGCAAGATCTTCAACGACGAGCCAGCGCCCATCGCGGTCGCGCACCCGGCCGTCGCGCTCGACCTCGAGCGCGCCGTGCGCCGCGCCCTCGAGAAGGAGCTCGCGCAGCGCTTCCAGACCGTCGGCGACTTCGCGAACGCGCTGCTGCCCCACGGATCGAGCGCGGCGCGCCTCTCCGTCGAGCGCATCCACGGCGTGCTGAGCCGCGCTGGCATCGCCTCGTCCAGCGCGGCGCCTGCTGCGCAAGCGGCGGCGGCGTCCGTTCACCTGCCGTCGACGGCCGCGGCGACGCAGCTCGTCCGCCGGCCCACCCCGGCCGCTTGGGGCGACGCGCCGCAGGGCACGCCGCGTCGCTCGCCCATCCTCTGGGGCCTCGGCATCGGCGCGATCGGCGCGGCGCTCGTCACCGTCTACCTCGCGAACGCGCGCATGGTGGAGCCGCGCACGGTCGACGCGCAGCCGGCGGCTCGCGCCGCCGCCGCCACCATCGCCGCGAGTCCCTCCGCGCCGTCGCCGGTCGTCACGGCGGCCCCCTCCGCGGCCCCTGCGCCTCCTGCTCCCGCGGCGACGACGGCCGAGCCCGCCGCGACGATGACGCTGCCGCCCGTCGTGAGCCCGCCCGCGGAGGGTCGACCAAGCCCGCCTGCGCGCGCGCCCGCGGCGCCTCCACGCGCCACCGCGCGGGCGGCGGCCGTCGTCCCCAAGCCGTCCGCGACCGCAGCGCCCAAGGCACCGCCGAACGCGGCAGGCCTCTTCGACGAGCAAAAATGATGCACTCACCCTCCTCGCGCTCACGCGGGTCGCTTCGCCTCGCTGCCGCGGCCGCCTTCTCGAGCGCGCTCGTTTGCGCTACGCCCGCCCTCGCCGCGCCGACGGAGGGCGAGCGGGCCGAAGCGCGCGCGCTCTTCGACGAAGCGAAGCGCCTGACGGCGGCCGCCGACTACGCGAGCGCCTGCCCCAAGTTCGCCGAGAGCCAGCGCATCGATCCGGGCGTCGGCACGCAGTTCAACCTCGCCGACTGCCAGGAGCACGTCGGCAAGATCGCGAGCGCCTGGGAGAACTACCTCGAGGTCGCGAACCAGTCGAAGACGGCGGGGCAAGCCGCGCGCGAGCAGGTGGCGCGGTCACGCGCGCAGGCGCTCGCGCCGAAGCTCTCGCGGCTCGTCGTGCAAGTCACGCCCGGCGCGCAAGAGCAAGGCGTCACCGTGAAGCGCGACGGGTTCGAGGTCCGCAAGCCGCTCTGGGGCACGCCCGTCGTCGCCGATCCCGGCGAGCACGAGATCGTCGCGAGCGCGCCCGGCAAGCTCGACCAGCGTCAGTCGATCCACATCCGCGTGCCGGGCAGCGTGTCGACCGTGGTCGTCGCGCCGCTCGTCGACGCGCCGCCCGGCCTCGTCGCGACGGCCGAGCCGGGCCGACTCGACGGCGCGCCGCAGTCGGGCTGGTCGAAGCGCCGGATCGCCGGGCTCGTCGTCGGCGGCGCCGGCGTCGCGACGCTCGCCGTCGGCGGCGTCGTCGCCGGCCTCGCGAAGGGCAAGGCGAACGACTCGAACGCGTCGTGCAACCCCGCCGACCTGAACCAGTGCGACCCGCAAGGTGTCTCGACGCGCAACGACGCTCGCTCCCTCGGCGACGTGGCGACGGTGCTGTTCGTCGGCGGCGGCGTGCTCGTCGCGGGCGGCGCCGTGCTGTGGTTCACGGCGCCGTCGTCGAAGCCCGCGCCGGCGGTCGGGCTGCGCGTCGGCCCTGCGTCGCTCGCGATCGCGGGGTCGTTTTGAGCCGCGCCGCGCTCCGGTGGGCGGCCTCGCTCCTCGCGCCGCTCGGCGTCGCCGCCCTGCTCGGCGCGTGCAACGGCGTCCTCGGCATCGACGCCGCCGAGTCGGGGTGGACCACGAGCTCGTCGCAAGAGAGCGCGAGCTCCTCGGGCGGCGCGTCGTCGTCGTCGTCGTCGTCGCGCGCGAGCTCCTCGTCGAGTACCGGCGGCGCGGGCGGTGAGGGCGGCGCGGGCGGAGTCGGCGGGGCTTCGAGCTCGGTCGGCGGCGCGAACACCGGCGGCGGCGGCGGTCAGGGCGGCGGCTGCGTCATCGCGACCACGTGCCCCGGCGCCGACGACGTCTGCTCGCAGCGCGCCTGCATCCAGGGAGAGTGCAAGATCATCGACGCGACCGACGGCACCGCGCTCCCCGCCGACGAGCAGATCGTCGGCGACTGCGAGACCAAGGTCTGCGACGGATCGGGTCACGTCCGCAACCAGTCCACGAACGATCCCAACGACGACGGCAACCCGTGCACCGACGACTCGTGCGCGAACGGCCAGGTCGTGAACGCGCCCTCGGTCGCGCGCAAGCCGTGCCCCGCCGGGCTCTGCGACGGCAACGGCGCGTGCGTCGCCTGCCTGCTCGACACGGACTGCGGGCCGAACCAGTTCTGCCAGGCGAACAAGTGCGTCACGGCGCTCTGCGTCGACGGCGCGCTCGACGGCACCGAGACCGACGTCGACTGCGGCGGCGCGTGCGGGCCGTGCGCGAACGGCAAGCACTGCGGCGTCGCCGCGGACTGCGTGAGCCTGCGCTGCACGGGCGGCGTGTGCGCGACGCCCGCGTGCAACGACATGCTGAAGAACGGCACCGAGACCGACGTCGACTGCGGCGGCACGTGCGGCGCCACGTGCAAGAGCGGTCAAGCCTGCAAGATCGACGGCGACTGCAAGGGCGGCGCGTGCTCGGGCTCGACGTGCCTGCCGACGTGCGACGACGGCGAGAAGAACGGGGCCGAGACCGCGATCGACTGCGGCGGCGGCGCGTGCTCGCCCTGCGCCGACGGGTCCACCTGCGCGATGGCGGGCGACTGCGCGAGCGGCGTCTGCGACGGCGTGACCCACGCGTGCGACGCCCCCGCGTGCAACGACGGCGTGAGGAACGGCACCGAGACCGACGTCGACTGCGGCGGCTCGTGCTCGAAGGGCTGCGGCCTCGGCAAGGTGTGCCTCGACAACGGCGACTGCGCGAGCGGCTCCTGCAAGAACGGCGTGTGCGCGGCGAGCTGCCACGACGGCGTGAAGGACGCGACCGAGACCGACGTCGACTGCGGCGGCCCCGCGTGCAGCCCGTGCACCGCCGGCGGCGCGTGCAGCGTCGCGACCGACTGCGACAGCGGGCGGTGCGTCGGCATGGTGTGCAAGGCGGCGTCGTGCAGCGACATGACGAAGAACGGCGCCGAGACCGACGTCGACTGTGGCGGCGGCGCGTGCGCGGGCTGCGCCGAGGGCAAGGTCTGCGCGGTCGACGGCGACTGCGTGAGCCATTTCTGCGTCGGCCTCCGGTGCGCGCCGAAGTGCAACGACGGCGTGCGCGACGGCCTCGAGACCGACATCGACTGCGGCGGCACGAACTGCGGCGCGTGCATCGACGGCAAGGCGTGCCTCGCCTCGACC